>JAJFJE010000267.1 GCA_021774355.1 Alphaproteobacteria bacterium | reverse complement strand
TCGGCGGGGCCAGCGATCTGGCGGGGCCGGAGGCTTGGCCGGGCCGGCGACTTAGCTGGGAAGATCAGCCGGCCGGCCGTAGCGCGCCAGGATCTTGGCCTTTTTCCCGGGGTCGAGATGCACCTTGGTGATATCGCCGCCATAGATCTTCAGGACCCGCGGATCCACCGCGGCGCGCCACAGCGGCGGGATGTAGGTCAGCAGGAAGCACAAGGGGAACCCGCCCGGCAGTTCAGGCGCATCGCCGCTTTCCATCGCCTGATAGCGTTGCGGCGGGCTGACGTGATGGGCCGAATGGTGCTGCACGTTGAACAGCAGGCAGTTCGAAACGACGTGGCGGGCGTTCCACGAATGGGCCCGCCGCATCGGCTCGTATCGCCCGCTCGGCATCTTCTCCCGCAACAGGCCATAGTGGGACAGATAGTTGAAAACCGACATGAAATGCCAGCCGCCCAGGGTCGAAATCACCATAAACGGGATGATGACGACGCCAAAATAGGCCAAGGCAAGCCCATAAAGGACAAGGGTGATCGAAAAAGTTTGAAGAATCTCGTTCTCGACACTGAAGAAGCCCTTGCCCTTGCGGGCCAGGCGCATCTTTTCCTGGACGATCCCGCCGACGATGTTTCCCGTCACCTCGCGGATGATGAAGCTGTAAAACGATTCTCCGAAACGGGACGTTGCCGTGTCCGCCGGTGTTGCGGCAATGGCATGATGGCCGCGATTATGTTCCGGCGGAAAGTGGCCATAGGCGGCGACGGCAAAGGCGAACTGCCCGATCCGATTGTCGCGGCGGTCGACCTTGTGGCAGAGCTCGTGTCCGGCGACCAGGGCAAGCCCGTTGGTCAGGGCGACGCACACCGAGACGCCGACATATCCCACCCAACTGTAATCCTGTGTTGCAACTGCCCAGACGCCGACGATCCAGGTCAAGATCAGCAGCGGGATCGAGGCATAGACGAGATATCTATAGTAATTATCGGCCTCCAGCGCCGGGATCGCCTGTTCCGGCAGATTCCGCCAGGCCCGGCCCGCCAGGGCATCGATGATCGGCAGGGCGACGTACCAGAGGATTGCCGTGACATAGGTGAAAAGCTCGTTGCCGGTCACATGGGCAAGCGCGATCCCTATGATCGGGGAAATCGCGACGACGATAGGGCCGGCCCAGAAATAACGCCGCGTGTCACGAAAGACCGCGGTTCCGCCGTCGCCGGCGATGATATCAGACACCATCGTGACCTCCTCCGAAAACCTGCCCGGCGGCGTGGCGACGGTTGCGCGCCCGGCCGGCGGGCGACCGGGCGATGCGCGCCGCCGGCTTGCGCCCCTGGATTGCTGGCGCAAATTTACCGGATCGTCCTGAATTACGCAATGTCTTTACATAACTTATGAAACAGGTCTCTGCCTGCCGGCTCCCGGAGCGCCATCTGTTCCAACATAATATGTTGATATATATGTATTATTTTTACAGATCGGCGGATCACCCGCCGCTGATGCGGCGCGAAACGGGGTTCCAGATTCGCAAAATAGGAAAATAGAAGACATATATCCTTGTCTGTCGCAGATCCGCGGCGGCAATGATAAAAAGCGGATGGCCAAGGTAATTCGGCGGCCCGGCCCCCGGTGGTCCGCGGGATCGCCTGGTGATGTCTTCAAGGATAAGGGCGGTTGGATGGCGGAGAATTCGGGCGACGTTGATGTTTCGTCTTCGGGGACCGGAATGAAAAATTATTCCGACGTCACCAAATTTGAATTGGCAAACAGGTTATTCTTTCGTCTTTATCTCTGCGCCAACATGCTCCACAAGACCGGCTCCCGCGCGGTCGAACCGGTCGGGCTGACGACACAGCAATGGGCTGTTCTGGGCGCCCTGTCCCAGGCGCAAGCGACCGCCGGCATCAGTGTCGGCGACCTGGCCCGCTATCTGCGGGTCAGCCGGCAGAACTTGTCGGGTATCATCGCGCGCATGGCCGATGACGGCCACCTGACCGTCGCGCCGGACGGGCGCGACCGACGCTCGCGTCTCATCACCATCACCGGGCCGGGGCGCCAATTGTGGCAGGCGAGGGCCTTGCCCAGGATATCGGCATATTACAACCGGTTGACCGACGATTTTTCGATCACCGACATGGGGCACATGCTGCACTACGTGTCGAAGCTGTTGAACAAGATGGAGGACCTGGATCTGGAATACGAGAAGGGCAGGTAGCGGCGCCGGGCCGCCGGCCTCAACCCTCGAAGGGGGCCACGGTATGGGCGTGGTTGAGCGGGCCGTGGCCATGGCCGAAGCCGGGGGCGGTGAGCAGGGCCCGGCGGACATAGGCCCGTGCCCGGGTGACCGCCGCGACCAGGTCCAGCCCCTGGGCAAGTCCGGCAGCCAAGGCCGAGGCGAGGGTGCAGCCGGTGCCGTGGCTGTGGCGGGTGACGATCCGCGGGTCGTCGAAATGGTGCAGGCCGTCCGGGCCGGCCAGCACGTCCCAGACCTGGTCGCCGGGCAGGTGGCCGCCTTTCAGCAGCACCGCGGCACAGCCCAGAGCGCGCAGGGCGAGTGCCGCCCCCTCCATGGCGCCGAGGTCGCCGATGGGCCGGCCGAGCAGGGCTTCCGCCTCCGGCAGGTTGGGCGTGATCACGCTGGCCCGGGGGATCAGCCGGGTCTTCAGGATCGCGACGGTGTCGGCCTTGAGCAGGCTGGCGCCGCCCTTGGCGACCATCACCGGGTCGACCACCAGGGGGCACCCCTTGGGGGCATGGTCGAGGCCCGCCAGCACCGCCTTGACCACCGCCGTGGAATGCAACATCCCGGTCTTGATCGCGTCGGCGCCGATATCGTCCAGACAGGCTGTCATCTGGTCGGTTACCACGGGCGGCGACACCCCGACGATGCGGTGCACGCCCCTGGTATCCTGGACGGTCAGGGCGGTGATCGCCGTCATGCCATAGGCGCCCAGGGCGGTCACGGTCTTGAGATCGGCCTGGATGCCGGCACCGCCGCTGCTGTCCGAGCCGGCGACGATCAGCACCCGGCCGTGCAGGCGGCGGTCGGCTGTCACTGGCAGCGCTCCAGGGCGGTCACGACCTCGGCGACGGCGGCTTCGACCATCCCCTGGTCCTCCGCCTCGGCCATCACCCGGATCAGGGGTTCGGTCCCGGATTTGCGGATCAGCAGGCGGCCATGGCCGTTCAGCCGCGCGCCCACGGCGGCGATCGCCGCCTTGACCCCGGCGTCGTCCAGCGGCGGGCGGGTCCCGGCGGCAAAGCGGACGTTGCGCAACAACTGGGGCAGGGGGGCGAAGCGGCGGCACACCTCGCTGGCCGCCCGCCCGGTCTCGACGATCATGGCCAGCACCTGCAGGGCGGCGACCAGACCATCGCCGGTGGTGGTGAAATCGGACAGCACGATGTGGCCCGACTGCTCGCCGCCGACATTGAAGCCGTGCTGGCGCATATGCTCGACCACATAGCGGTCGCCCACCGGGGTGCGCGGCATGGTCAGGCCGAGTGCCGCGAGATGGCGCTCCAGCCCCAGATTGGACATCACGGTCGCCACCACGCCGCCGCCGCGCAACTGCCCGGTGCCCAGGAAGTGCTCGGCGACCACCGCCATCAGCTGGTCGCCATCGACCAGTTGCCCCGCCTCGTCGACCAGGATCAGGCGGTCGGCGTCGCCGTCCAGCGCGATCCCCAGCCGGGCGCCATGGCCGAGCACGGCCCGTTGCAGGGCCTCGGGATGGGTCGAGCCGCATTCGTGGTTGATGTTGAAGCCGTCCGGCGCATTGCCCATGGCAACGACTTCGGCGCCCAGTTCCCAGAGCACCGCCGGGGCGGTCTTGTAGGCCGCGCCATGGGCGCAATCGACGACCACCTTCAGCCCGTCCAGGCGCAGTCCCCGGGGCAGGGTCGCCTTGGCGAACTCGACATAGCGGCCGGCGGCATCGTCGATCCGCTGGGCCCGGCCCAGGGCCGCCGGCGCGGCCAGGGGGACGTCATTGCTCTCGATCAGCCGTTCGATCTTCAGTTCGGCCTCGTCCGACAGCTTGAAGCCGTCCGGCCCGAACAGCTTGATGCCGTTGTCGCCGAAGGGGTTGTGGGAGGCCGAGATCATGACCCCGAGATCGGCGCGCAGGGAACGGGTCAGCATGGCGATGGCCGGGGCCGGCATGGGCCCGACCAGCATCACGTCCATGCCCACCGAGACGAAGCCGGCCTGCAGGGCCGCCTCGATCATATAGCCGGACAGGCGGGTATCCTTGCCGATTACCACCCGGTGGCGATGGGCCCCCTGGGTGAACAGGCGGCCGGCGGCGGCGCCGACCTTCAGCGCCAGGTCCGCCGTCATGGGCGGCGTGTTCGCCGTGCCCCTGATCCCATCGGTGCCGAAGAACTTGCGCAACCCGAACGTCCTCAATGTGTCATCCGGCGACAGTCTGGCACGAGCAGCGGATCGCCTGCCAGAGGCGAAGAGCCTGGACCGTTTCGGCCACGTCATGGACACGCAGGATCCGCACGCCGCGGTCGAGCCCGGCCAGCGCCGCGGCCAGCGACCCGGCCAGGCGCCGGTCGACGGGGGCATTGCCCGACAGGAGGCCGATGAAGGATTTCCGGCTGACCCCCAGCAGCAGAGGGCGGCGCAGGGCGTGAAGCAGGGCCAGATCGTCGAGCAGGGCGACATTATGGGCCGCCGTCTTGGCAAAGCCGATCCCGGGATCGACGATCAGGCGCGCGACCGCGATGCCGCCGGCGGCGCAGGCGGCGATCCGTTCCGCCAGTTCCGCCGTCACGTCGCGTGCAACATCGTCATAGCGCGGGTCGTCCTGCATGGTCGCCGGCGTGCCGCGGGCGTGCATCAGCACCAGCGGGCAGGTTTCGCCCGCCAGCAGCGGGATGGTGTCGCGATCGAAAGCGGCGGCGCTGACGTCGTTGACGATTGCCGCCCCGGCCGCCAGGGCAGCGCTCATGACCGCTGCCTTGCGGGTATCGATCGAGACGGCGACGCCCAGGCCGGCGGCCGCCTCGACCAGCGGGCACACCCGGTCGATTTCTGCGGCGGGCGAGACCTCGGCGGCACCGGGACGGGTCGATTCACCGCCGATGTCGATGATATCGGCACCGTCCGCGACCATCCGGGCAATGGCGGTGAAGCCGCCGGCGCCCAGGTGCCGGCCGCCGTCGGAGAAGCTGTCGGGGGTGGCATTGACGATCCCCATGACCAGCGGCCGGTCGGTGGCCAGGCCAAGGGCTTCCAGGGGATCGCTGTCAGTGGCGAAGGCCGGCACGGCGTCGAGCGCCAGGCGCCGGCGCGTGGTCTGGCCATGGGCGACGGCGATCTCCTCGACCGCCGTATAGGCGACCCCCGGGGCCAGCGGCCGGGCCAGGCCGGCGTCGACCAGGCGGGCGGCGTCGGCGCCGTGGACCAGCCCCGCCGGCGCCTGGAACGCCGCCATCAGGCCAGCCCCAGCAGCAGTTCGGCGATTTCGCGCACGGCGCCGCGGCCGCCGACCGAATCGGTGACATGGGCCACCACCCGCTTGACCGCGGGATGGGCATCGCCCGGCGCAACCGGCCAGCCGACCGCGGCCAGGCAGCCCAGATCGTTGATGTCGTTGCCCATATAGGCGACCTGGTCGAGGGTCAGGCGGTTTTCCGCGGCCCAGCGTTCCAGTTCCGGGCGCTTGTCGTCGATGCCCTGGCGGACCTCGAGCTTCAGCTTGCGGCCCCGGGCCGAGACCACCGGATTGGGCTCCTTGGACAGGATCAGCAGGGCGAAGCCGGCCTTCTGCAACAGCCCCACGCCCAGGCCGTCGCCCCGGCTGCACGACACGGTTTCGATGCCGTTCTGGTCGACATGGACAAGGTCGTCGCTCAGCACCCCGTCGAAATCCATCACCAGCGCGCGCAGGCCGGGCGGTACCACGGCTGCCGCCGGCGCGGCCGCTATCCAGGGCACCCCGATCACCGGTTCGGCCACCAGGCCGCCGCCCGCATGGAAAGCCGCGGTGCGCACCGCAGCCACGGCCGGGTTCTCGCACCACAGGGCAGGGCCCGGTGCCGGCCGGGCCAGGCGGTCGGCCCCCAGGGTCCAGCGCCGGGCTGCTTCGGGCAGCAGCGACAGGGCGGAGGCGGCGCCCTGGCCGAGGGCCGCGACACAGGCCTCGATCTGGGCGGGGGTGGCGCCCGGCGCGCCTGCCTGCAGGATCGCCAGGCAGTCGGGCACCGCGGCCATCTGGGCCAGGCCGTGGCCGACCAGGGCGGCACTGTCGCCGTCGGCGATCGCCACCTGGGCGCCGTAATCGGCCGCGACCCGCGCCGCGCCCCGGTCGGCGGTCACCACCAGGATGGCACCGATCGACGGCGCCCGCCGGGCGGCCAGGACGGCCCGGGCGAACCACGGCACGACGGCCGGGTCAGGGGACGGAACCGGGATGATGGCGCAGGCCAGGGGGGCGGCGGGAACAGCCATGGGGCGCGCTCAATAGGCGGCGGTCAGGTGCCGCGCCTTGGCAATCGCGTCCAGCGCCTTGAGGTCGGCGAGGAAGCCGGGAATCCACGACAGGGGCAACATGTTGGGGCCATCCGATGGGGCGTGGTCGGGATCGTCATGGGCCTCGGCGAAGACCGCGGCGCAGCCGACCGCGACCGCGGCCCGGGCCAGGGCCGGGGCAAAGGCCCGCTTGCCGCCGGACGAGGTGCCGCGGCCGCCCGGCTCCTGCACCGAATGGGTGGCGTCGAAGACCACCGGATAGCCGGTCTCGGCCATCACCGGCAGGCCGCGGAAATCGCTGATCAGGGCGCCATAGCCAAAGGATGTGCCGCGTTCGCACAGCAGGATGTTGCGGTTGCCGGTCGAGGCGATCTTATCCGCCACATTGGCCATGTCCCAGGGGGCCAGGAACTGGCCCTTCTTGACATTGACCACCTTGCCGGTGGCGCCGGCGGCCAGCAGGAGATCGGTCTGGCGGCACAGGAAGGCGGGAATCTGAATGATGTCGACCACCTCGCCGGCCCGTTTGGCCTGCGCGATGTCGTGAATGTCGGTCAGCACCGGGCAGCCCAGCCGCTCGCGGATTTCCGCCAATATCTCCAGGCCGGCCTCGAGGCCGATGCCCCGGGCCCCCGTCAGGGACGTGCGGTTGGCCTTGTCGTAGGACGATTTGAAGACGAAGGGCATGGCCGCCTTGGCCGCCGCCTCGGCCAGCACCTCGGCGGTGCGCAGGGCGTGATCGCGGCTTTCGATCTGGCACGGTCCGGAAATCAGCACCAAAGGCCGGTCATTGGCAAAGGTCACCGCGCCGGCGGTCACCGCGTGGCTGGACGGGGCAGGGGTCATGGCTGGACTTTCACGCGACGCCGATGCGCAGGAGATCCTGGATGTGGACGATTCCGACGGGCCGCCGTTCTTCGGTGACGAACAGGACGCTGATCTGGTTGCCCTGCATCAGGTCCAGGGCTTCACCCGCGATCATGTCGCCGGCGATCATCTTGGGGTTACGGGTCATCACCTGGTCGACCCGCTTGTCCAGCAGGTCCGACGACATGTGGCGGCGCAGATCGCCATCGGTGACCACGCCGACCAGCAGCCCGGCATCGTCGACGATGCCCACCACCCCGAAGCCGTGGGCCGACATGTCGACCACCGCATCGGCCATTGCCGTGCCCAGGGGCAACAAAGGGATGCGCTCGCCCTGGTGCATGATCTCGCGCACCACGGTGAGCTGGGCGCCCAGCTTGCCGCCCGGGTGGAACACCCGGAAATCAACCGCAGAGAAGCCGCGGGCCTTGAGCACGGCGATCGCCAGGGCGTCGCCGATCGCCAGTTGCAGCAGGGTCGAGGTGGTCGGCGCCAGCCCGTTGGGGCAGGCCTCGGCGACCTTGGGCAGCAGCAGGGTGACATCGGCGGTGCGCGCCAGCGCCGAGGTGGCCCCCGAGGTGATGGCCAGGATCGGCAGCGCGAAGCGCTTGGCATAGACCAGCAGATTGGCCAGTTCGGCGGTCTCGCCCGACCACGACAGGGCGAGGATCAGGTCGTCGCGGCCGATCATGCCCAGATCGCCGTGGCTTGCCTCGGTGGGGTGGACGAAATAGGCAGGCGTCCCGGTCGAGGCAAAGGTTGCCGCCAGCTTGCGCCCGATATGACCGCTCTTGCCGACGCCGACCACGATCAAGCGGCCTTTGCAGGCGAGAACCGCGCGGGCCGCGGCGGTGACCTGGCCGCCCAGCGCCCGGTCCTCGATCTCGGCGCGGACCGCGGCAATGCTCTCGGCAAAATTGTCGAAGGTCCGGATCAGCGACTCGATGGCGCGTCGCGACGGCTGTTGTTCGGCACTGGGCGTGACCACATTCTTCATCGCGCATTTCTTTCACCCCTGCTCGGCAGGCGTCAAGCGTGACGGCGATCCTGGAGGACCCGGGATCAGGGTGGCGGTCGGGTAGGGCCGCCGGGCCGGGCCGGGTCGGGGGCTGCCAGGGGCAACACAACCGTAAAGCGGGCGCCGCCGCCTGCCCGGTCGGCGATGGCGATCCGCCCGCCCATGCCCTGGGCCACCGCCTGGGCGATGGCCAGACCCAGGCCGCTGCCGCCGTGATCGCGACTGCGCGAACCTTCCAGGCGCCGGAACGGCTCCAGCATGGCCGCCCGTTCCGCTTCCGGTATGCCCGGCCCGCGGTCGTCCACCACCAGTTCGGCCATGCCGTCGCGGACCGCCAGGGCAACCTCGGCGCGGCCGCCGTAAAGCACCGCATTGTCGATCAGGTTCGCCACCATCCGGGCCAGGGCGGGGGCGCTGCCACGCACCGTCGCCGGGCCGGTGTCCAGGTCCAGGGTGACCGGGGCGCCCGCCGCCTGGCGCTCGTCGCATTCCCGGCGGACCAGGGCGGCAAAATCGACCGGGTCCGCGGCGCGGCCGGCAAAGCTCGCCTTGGCGAAGGTCAGGGCGTCCTCGACCAGGACCTGCATCTCGTCGACGTCCCGCACCGCCTGGGGCCTTTGCGCG
>JAJFJE010000266.1 GCA_021774355.1 Alphaproteobacteria bacterium | reverse complement strand
AGACGAAGCGCTGGCGCAGTTCGAGCAGGTCGTGGTGGCGGGCCAGCAGGTCGTTCACCGCCCCGACCAGGGGTACCAGCTCGGCCGGCAGGCCGCGGCTATCCAGCGCGGCATCGCTGCCCGGCCGGCGCCGGGCCAGGCTGTCGACCAGATCGCGCAGCGGCCGCATCAGGCGGCCGACGACCCAGCTGACCAGCACCCAGGACAGCGGGATCAGCAAGGCAATCGGCAGGATGGTATCGCCGGCGGCGCCGGCCGCCGCCTCGGTGCGGACTTCCTGGTCCTGGGCCACGGTGACCACCCGGCTTGGGGTGACCAGGGCGTAGCCGCGCCAGGCGACGCCATCGACCACCAGGTCGACAAAGCCGGCGCGCGCGGGGCGCGGCAGGGCGACAGCCGGGTCCGAGCTGCGGATCACGCGACCCCGGTCATCCCATACGGTGATCAGGATGCGGTCGTCCGGATCGATATCGTCCAGACCGCTGGACAGGTCCGCAACGCCGGCGGTATCGCCCACATTGAGGGCAATCTGGCGGAGCTGGCCGTCGAGAAACTCGTCCTGTTCCCGGAGGGCAACGACGGCGGCGCCCAGCCCGCCCAACAGGCCGACCACGGTCAGCAGGCCGCTGAACCAGACCAGCAATTGCACCCGGAGCGAGGTCACGCCGGTTCTTTCGGGATCATCCAGCCGGCGCCGCGGACGTTGCGGACGATGTCCTTGTCGAACTTCCGCCGGATGTAATGAATCAGGACATCGATGGCGTTGCTCTCCACCTCGGCACCCCAGCCATAGAGCCGGTCCTCAAGCTGGTGGCGTGACAGGATCGCCCCCGGGCGCTCTGCCAGGGCATGAAGCAGGGCGAATTCGCGGGCCGGCAGGAGCTGGCTGAGCCCGCGATAGGCAACCTCGTGACTGGCCAGATCGAGGGTGATGTCGCCGACCACGATCTTCGACTCGGCGTGGCCGGCCTGACGCCGCAACACCGCGCGGATGCGCGCCATCAGCATGTCGAATTCGAAGGGCTTCACGATGTAGTCGTCGGCCCCGAGGTCCAGCCCGGCGACCTGGGCGCCGACCTCGTCCCGGGCGCTGACGATCAGGACCGGGATCCGGCTCTTGCGCCGGCGCAGCGCCTCCAGCACGCCCAGCCCCGGCCGGTCCGGCAGGCCCAAATCGAGCAGCACAAGCCCATAGCCGTCGGCCGCCAGCGCATCGAGCGCGTCGGCCCCGTTGGTCACCCAGTCAACCGCCATTCCGGCATGGCCCAGCCGGGACTGCAGGCTGGCGCCGATCATCGGGTCGTCTTCGATCAGGAGCACGCGCATGACGGCAGGCTACTGCACTTCCCGATCCCGCTGAAGCACGACCGGGGGCCCGGGCCGGCAGGACCGTACCGCGCTGGCGGCCGCAAAGCGGGACGACGGCTCTAATTCACCGCTAATTCGCCACCGGCAAGGTCCGCCGTCGCCACCCTGATGGAGCCCTCGATGAAGCGCGCCCTGCCGCTGTTGGTCCTGACCACCACCCTCACTGCCGGGACGGTCCGCGCCGAAGATCCCGTCCCCTGCGAAGATCTCGCCAGGAAGCTCACCTTTGCGATGAAGAACGCCACCCTCAACGCGGCCGACAAGGCCCAGCTTGTGGCCCACCGCAAGGCCGGGCTGGCCCTGTGCAAGATCGAGGACGATGCCGGCGCCGACATCGAACTCACCGCCGCGCTGGCGATTCTCGGCCAGTAGGCACCGCCCAGACCGCCCGCACCGGAGTCGTCATGCCCCAGTCCAAACGATGTTTTGCCGGGATCGTCGGCGCCCTGCTGGTGGTCATGGCGGCGACCACCGGTCCCTTGTTGCGCCACACCCGCATCGGCCTGGAATTCCGCGGCGGCTACGAGCTTAACTTCGCCGTCGAGCCGCTGCGGTCGGGCGCGGCGGTCACCGCCGAGCAGGTCCTGCAGACCGCGACGATCCTGAACGACCGGGCCAACCGGCTGGGCCTGTCGGAACCCCAGGTCAATATTCTGGGGACGAACGAGATTCGCGTCCTGTTGGCCGGGGTCGATGGCAGCGATCCGACCATTGCCGGCCTGCGCCAGGCCGCCGGCCTGCCGGTCAGGCTGGTCGAGAAATATTCCCTGTCGGTCGGCGGCGTACTGGGGGCGGAAGACCTGGCCAATACCGTCAAGGCCGCCGGTATCGCCGTGGCGCTGATCTATCTGTTCCTGATCGTCGCCTATCGCGGCCCCGGCCTGGTTGCCGTGTTCGCCGTCAGCCTGTGTCTTTGGACATTGCTGGCCGCCTTCAATGTCCTCGACGCCACGGTTTCCCTGGCCGCCATCGTCGCCTATGTGCTGGGCATCGGCCTGGCGGCGGATGCCAACATTTTGGCCTTCGAAAGGATCCGCGACGAACTCGGCCTGGGCCATCCGGTCGGCCAGGCGGTTGCCCGGGGCTACGCCAAGGCGACCCGCACCATTCTCGACTCCAATGCCACGGTGATGATCTGCGCCCTGGTGCTGGTCGCTGTCGGCATCGGCCCGATCCTGGGCTTTGCCCTCACCACCCTCCTCAGCATCGTCGCCGGCTTCCTCGTCAACGTGGTGCTGACGCGGCAGCTGCTTCGCCTGCTCTATGGCCAGCGGAGCGATACCGG
>JAJFJE010000265.1 GCA_021774355.1 Alphaproteobacteria bacterium | reverse complement strand
ATCCGGTGCTGGTCAAGGCCTCGGCCGGCGGCGGCGGGCGCGGCATGAAGGTGGCCCGCACCGCCGACGACCTGTCGACGGCCCTGTCCACCGCCCGCTCGGAAGCCAAGGCGGCATTCGGCGACGACGCGGTCTATATCGAGAAATATCTGGACCGGCCGCGCCATATCGAGATCCAGGTGATCGCCGACGGCTTCGGCAATGTGGTGCATCTGGGCGAGCGCGACTGCTCGCTGCAGCGGCGCCACCAGAAGGTTCTGGAGGAAGCCCCCTCGCCCGCCCTCAACGCGGACGAGCGGTCACATATTGGCGGCATCGTGGTCGAGGCCATTCGGAAGCTCGGCTATCTGGGGGTCGGCACGGTCGAATTCCTCTACGAGGACGGCGCCTTCTATTTCATCGAGATGAATACCCGGCTGCAGGTCGAACATCCGATTACCGAGGCGGTCACCGGGATCGACATTGTCCGCGAACAGATCCGCATCGCGGCCGGCGCCCCCCTCTCCTTCACCCAGGACGAGATGAAGTTTGCCGGACACGCCATCGAATGCCGGATCAATGCCGAGAATCCGACGACCTTTACCCCCTCCCCGGGCTTGATCTCGGGCTATCACCCGCCGGGTGGCCCCGGGGTTCGGATCGATTCGGCCGTCTATATGGGCTACCGCGTGCCGCCCTATTACGACAGCCTGATCGGCAAGCTGATCGTGCACGGCAAGAGCCGCAACGAGTGCCTGATGCGGCTGCGCCGGGCGCTGGCCGAATATGTCGTCGGGGGAATCGAGACGACGATCCCGCTGCACCAGCGGCTGATCGGCGACAATGACTTCGTCAACGGCGACTATCATATCCACTGGCTGGAAGAGTTCATCGCCCGCAACGGCGGGGACGCCTGACGGCGCGTTCGCCGGCGCGGCTCGCGGGCGCGGCTCGCGGGCGGCAAAGCGGGGTCCATTTTGCCGTAAAGCACCCTACACTGCCGGCATGACGGACTTGACCGCCAATCTGCTGCTGCGCGCCTACGCCGCCGGCATCTTTCCCATGGCGGATCACGCCACTGATCGCGAGATCTTCTGGGTCGATCCGGACTGGCGGGGCATCCTGCCCCTGGACCAGTTCCACGTCCCGCGCAGCCTGGCCAAGGCGGTGGCGCGCAATCGCTTCAAGGTGACCGTTGATCGCTGTTTCGAGGAGGTCGTCGCGGCCTGCGCCGCTTCGGCGCCGGGCCGCCGCTCGACCTGGATCAGCGGCCGCATCCGCACCCTGTACGGCGACCTGCACCGCATGGGCCATGCCCATTCGGTGGAAAGCTGGGCCGGCGACGATCTGGTCGGCGGCTTGTACGGAGTCCGCTTGGGTGGGGCATTCTTCGGCGAAAGCATGTTCAGCCGGGCGACCGATGCCTCCAAGGTGGCGCTGGTCCATCTGGTGGCCCGGTTGCGCGCCGGCGGCTTCGCCTTGCTCGATACCCAGTTCGTCACCCAGCATCTCAGCCGCTTCGGCGCCCTGGAAATCCCCCGCGAAGCCTACCGCGCCCGGCTCGCCGAAGCGCTACGTCGTCCCGGCGATTTTTTCCGCATGGCTCAAGGGGTCGACGGCGCTGCCGTGCTACACGATTTGACCCAGATATCATAGACCGGGTGTTCGAGCGCCGACAAAGCCGGGCTCGAGGCGAACATCCACCCCGCGAACACCGGAACCGGCTCCTGGTCCGGTCGGGCATCGGTAATTTCCAGGAAGGCCGCGGCTTCCGGCGCCTCGTCCGGCTTGGACGGGACACAGGCGCGAAGCCTTATGGTCAAGGTTCCGAACCGGGCGCTGCCGCCGATCGGAACCGTCAGGGTCGTAATCTGGGCCGTCACCTTGTCGAGCCCCTGCAGGACGGCACCGGCCGCGGGCCGGGCCTCGGGCACCAAGGGCACCGCCGTGTCACCGCCAAGCGCGGCCGGCGGGATATCCGGCAGGTCGGGCACCTCTTCCTGCGGCGGCGCCGCATCGCCCGGCACCTCGCCCTGCGCCCAGGCCGGCCCGGCCGCCACCAGCACAGCCGCCAGCACCACGCCGGGCCATGACCTCAAGGTGCCGCACCTTCCGTGGCCGGCGCGGCGTCGCCGCCGGTGGCTTTACCGGCCTCGGCAGAGCCGAACACGGCCCGGCTCAGCAGGCCCATGAGGTCGACCGCGCTTTGGGTATATTTGATCTCGCCCCCCGGCTTCAGCATGGCCTCGCTGCCGCCCGGCTCGATCGCAATATAGGCACCCCCCAGCAGGCCTTCCGACGCGATCTTGACGGAACTGTCATCGGGCAGGGTCACGCTGTCCTGAACCTCAAGCTGGACCGTTGCCCGATAGGTGACCGGATCGAGCGCCTGGCCGACCACGCTACCGACTTTGATGCCGCTGATGCGTACGTCCGCGCCGGTCGGCAAGCCGTCGATCCGATCGAACTTGGCGAGCAACTGGTAGCCGCTGCCCTGGCTGGGCCCCGCCGTCGAATAGGCAAAGGCCAGGAAAAAGCCGGCAACCACCAGCACGATCGCCCCGATCAGGGTTTCAACGAGATTGGAGTTCATTGGCGACGATTGTCCCTCGATCTGGTGTCGGAATCATGGCGGGCGGATCAGCTTGGGATCCAGGGCTCGTAATCGGCCGATGCCTTGGACCGCTTGCCGCCTTCCAGCAGGCTGCCGGGCGGATGATAGGCCTCGTCGGTACCCGTCATATTGGCAAGATGGGGCTTCTCCCAGCTCCTGGCCGGCAGCGGCCGCTCCGACGGCGGCACCGCGGTCAAATAATGAAGCCAGGCATGCCATTCCGGCGGAATCCGCGAGGCCTCGATCTCGCCATTATAGATCACCCAGCGCCGTTCGCCCTTGCGTTCGCGATAATAGACGTTGCCCTGGTCGTCATCGCCTACCCGCTCCCCGTGGGACCAGGTAAAGAGCGCCGTGCCGAGGGTCGAGTCGCGCCACCAGACAAGCGCACGCAGCAGAAAGTTCATGACCGCCCCAATCACTGGAATCCACAGCGGTTCTACCGTCCGGACCGCTTCAAGGCAATGTGCCACAACGGAACGCCGAAAGCGTCCGGCTTGCATGGCCGTTCCGCTCTGGCACTCTCTTCCGCTCGGGCGGGCATGGCCTGTAAGATTAGCCCATGGACGATCCCTACAAGATCCTTGGCGTCAGCCGCAATGCGACGGAGGCGGAGCTTCGGACCGCCTATCGCAAACTGGCCAAAACCCACCATCCCGATCTGAATCCCGGCGACAAGGCGGCCGAAGAGCGCTTCAAGGCCATTTCGTCAGCCAATGACCTGCTGTCCGACCCGGAAAAGCGAGCCCGCTTCGACCGCGGCGAGATCGACGCCAGCGGCGCCGAGCGACCGCCAGAGCGGCGTTTCTATCGTGACTTCGGCAATGATGCCGAGCGCTCCAAATATCGTTCCCAAGCCGCTTTCGACCAGGACGACCTGGCGGAATTCTTCACCCAGGCCTTCGGCCGCCGGCGCGACG
>JAJFJE010000264.1 GCA_021774355.1 Alphaproteobacteria bacterium | reverse complement strand
GCCCGGCCCCGCGCACCCGGGGCGGCGGGGTGGGGGCGGTGGTGCACCGCGACCCCGCCCAGACCGCCCGGGTCCGCCTGTTCCTCGACTTTCTGGGCCAAGCCCTGCGCCGCGACCTGCCCCGGCCCGACGGCGGGCGCTAGGGCGTCCGCCGCCGAAGCGGACGCCGGCTTGCCACCGGCACGGTGCGTCACGTCACGGCGTCAGGCCAGGCGGATCAGGAGGTCCTTGGCCTCGACCCGGTCGCGGGGGGCGACCAGGATGTCGCCGACGGTGCCGTCCTTGGGGGCGTGGAGCGCCGTTTCCATCTTCATCGCCTCGAGGGTCAGCAGCACGTCGCCGGCTTTCACCCGGCTGCCCGCCTTGACCGCGATCGAGGAGATCGCGCCGGCCATCGGTGCCGCCACCTGGTTCGCGTCGCTGTCGTCGGCCTTGGGCCGGCCCTGGGCCTGGGGCGCCGCCGCCCGGTTGGGCACCTTGATGATGCGCGGCTGGCCGTTCAGTTCGAAGAACACCTTGACCTGGCCGTCGGCCTCGGTCTCGCCCAGGGTCTGCAGCAGGATGACCAGGGTCTTGCCGGCCTCGAGTTCCACCGCAATCTCGTCGCCGGGGGTCATGCCGTAGAAGAAGATCGGCGTCGGCAGCACCGAGACCGGGCCGTATTTGCGCTGGGTCGCGGCGAATTCGGTGAACACCTTGGGGTACATCAGGTAGGCGGCGAGATCCTGGTCGTCCAGGCCGTGGCCGACCTTCTTCTCGCCCTCGGCCCGGGCCGCCTCGAGATCGGCGTCGGCCAGCAGCGAGCCCGGCCGCACGGTGATCGGCGCCTCGCCCTTCAGCACCTTCTTCTGCAGGGCGGCCGGCCAGCCGCCCGGCGGCTGGCCCAGTTCGCCGCGCAGCATCTCGACCACCGAGGCGGGAAAAGCGATGTCCTTCTGCGGGTCGGCGACATCCGCCGCGGTCAGGTGCTGGGCCACCATCATCAGGGCCATGTCGCCGACCACCTTGGACGACGGCGTCACCTTGACGATATCGCCGAACAGGTCATTGGCCGCGCGATAGGCATTGGCCACCTCGTGCCAGCGGCTGTCCAGCCCGAGCGCGCGGGCCTGTTCCTTGAGATTGGTGAACTGGCCGCCCGGCATCTCGTGGAGATAGACCTCCGAGGCGCCCGATTTGAGGTCGCTTTCAAAGGCGGCATATTGGCTGCGCACCGCCTCCCAATAGAAGCTGAGCCGGCGGATCGCTTCGGGGTCGAGGCCGGTGTCCCGGTCGGTGTGGCGCAGCGCCTCGACGATCGAGCCGAGACAGGGCTGCGAGGTGGTGCCCGACATGGCATCGACCGCGGCATCGACCGCGTCGACCCCGGCCTCGATCGCCGCCAGGACACTGGCCGCCGCGATGCCCGACGTATCGTGGGTATGCAGGTGGATGGGCAGGCCGACCGCATCCTTCAGGGCCTTGATCAGGACCCGGGCGGCAGCCGGCCGCAACAGGCCGGCCATGTCCTTGACCCCCAGGATATGGCAGCCGGCGGCTTCCAGCTCCTTGGCCAGGCCGACGTAATAGGCCAGGGAATATTTCGCGCGGTCGGGATCGAGAATGTCGCCCGTGTAACATATGGCACCCTCGGCGAGCTTGCCCGCCGCGGCCACCGCGTCGATCGAGACGCGCATGTTCTCGACCCAGTTGAGACAGTCGAAGATGCGAAACAGGTCGATTCCGGCGGCCGCCGCCTGGGCCACGAAATAGCGCACCACATTATCCGGGTAATTGGTGTAGCCGACGCCGTTGGCGCCGCGCAGCAACATCTGCAGCAGGACATTGGGGACCCGCTCGCGCAGCTTGACCAGCCGTTCCCAGGGGTCTTCCGACAGGAAGCGCATGGCAACGTCGAAGGTGGCGCCGCCCCAGCATTCCAGCGACAGGAGCTGGGGCAGGCCGAGGGAATAGGCTTCGGCCACGGAAACGATATCGAAGCTGCGCATGCGGGTGGCGAGCAGCGACTGGTGGGCATCGCGCATGGTGGTATCGGTGACGAGCACCCGCTTCTCGTCGCGCAGCCAGGCGGCAAAGCCCCGGGGGCCCAGGCCGTCCAGGCGCTGCTTGGTGCCGATGGCAAAGCCCGGACGGAAGGGCGGCACCAATGGGGCCCGGGCTGCCGCCGGCGGCCGCGCCCGGCCGCGCACCTCGGGATGGCCGTTGACGGTGACATCGGCGATGAAGGTCAGCAGTTTGGTTGCCCGGTCACGCCGTTTGGGGAAATGGAACAGTTCCGGGGTGTCGTCGATGAAGCGCGTGGTATAGCCGTTGGCATTGAAGGTGCGGTGGCCCAGTACGGCCTCGAGGAATGCCAGGTTGGTGGCGACCCCGCGGATGCGGTATTCGCGCAGGGCCCGGGTCATGCGGGCGATCGCCTCGCCCGGGGTCGGCGCCCAGGCCGTGACCTTTTCCAGCAGCGGATCGTAATAGGGGGTGACCACGGCGCCGGAATAGGCGGTGCCGCCATCGACCCTGATGCCGAAGCCGAAGGCCCCGCGATAGGCAGAGATCCGGCCATAGTCCGGGATGAAGCTGTTCTGCGGATCCTCGGTGGTGATGCGGCATTGCAGGGCGTGGCCGTTCAGGCCGATTTGCGCCTGGTCCGGGATGCCGGTTTCCTCGGGCCGGCCGATGCGCCCGCCTTCGGCGATGCGGATCTGGGCCTTGACGATATCGAGCCCGGTCACGACTTCGGTGACCGTATGCTCGACCTGCAGGCGCGGATTGACCTCGATGAAATAGAATTGGCCGCTTTCCGCATCCATCAGGAACTCGACCGTGCCGGCCCCGATATAGTCGGTGGCCCGGCCGATCTTCAGGGCCGCTTCGGCCAGGACGGCGCGCTGGGCGTCGTCGAGATAGGGCGCCGGGGCCCGCTCGATCACCTTCTGGTGGCGGCGCTGGATGGTGCAGTCGCGCTCGAACAGGTGGACCAGCTTGCCATGGCTGTCGCCGAGGATCTGGACTTCGACATGGCGGGCCCGGCGTACCAGTTTTTCCAGATAGACCTCGTCCTTGCCGAAGGCAGCGCCGGCCTCGCGGCGGGCGGCAGCCACCGCATCGATCAGCTGGCTCTCCTGGTCGAGCGGGCGCATCCCCCGGCCGCCGCCGCCCCAGGACGCCTTGAGCATCACCGGATAGCCGATCGCGGCGGCCGCCTTGCGGATGGCATCGGGGTCGTCGGGCAGCGGCTCGGTCGCCGGCATGACCGGCACCCCGGCCGCGATGGCCAGGTTGCGCGCCGACACCTTGTTGCCCAACTGGCTCATGGTCGAGGGCTTGGGGCCGATGAAGATGATGCCGGCGGCGGCGCAGGCCTTGGCGAATTCCGGGCTTTCCGACAGGAAGCCATAGCCCGGATGAATGGCGTCGACCTCGGCCAGGCGGGCCACCCGCAGGATCTCGTCGATCGACAGATAGGCCTCGAGCGGCCCCTTGCCCTCGCCGATCCGATAGACTTCGTCGGCCTTGAAGCGGTGCAGCGACAGCCGGTCCTCCTCGGCATAGACGCCAACCGTGCGGATCCCCAGTTCGGAGGCAGCGCGGAAGACGCGGATGGCAATTTCGGACCGGTTGGCGACGAGCAGGCGCCGGATCGTTCGTTTCATCGGGCAGGGATCTCGTGAAAGACGGGGAACGGCAGGGCCGGGACGGCCGGCGATCATAGCGCCCGGAAACGAGTCGTCACCATCCGAGGAGATGGGTGACGCGAAAACGGGCGCGGCGCGAACGCAGCGAAGGCGACAGAAGGAGGGTTGCACCGTCCGCCGTCCATGGTTAACTGCGCCCTTTGTCGCGGCGCGTTGCGGGAGGATGCCATGCGGATCGAGTTGACGGGCAAGACGGCTATCGTGACCGGTTCGACCGGGGGCATCGGGCTGGCCATCGCCAAGGGCCTGGCCGGCGCCGGCGCCACGGTGGTGGTCAATGGTCGCGGCCAGGCGCGGGTCGACGCGGCGCTGGCAGCCATTCGGGAAGCGACCCCGGGGGCGACCCTGCGCGGCTTTGCCGGCGACCTGGGCACCGCCGAGGGCTGCGCCGCCCTGGTCGCCGCCGAGCCCACCACCGACATCCTGGTCAATAATCTGGGGATCTTCGAACTGGTCGATTTCTTCGACCTGGAAGACGCCGACTGGAGCCAGTTTTTCGAGGTCAATGTCATGTCCGGGGTGCGGCTGTCCCGTGCCTATGCTCCCGCCATGGTTACCCGGGGCTGGGGCCGGATCCTGTTCATGTCGTCGGAATCCGGCCTGAACACCCCGCCCGACATGATCCAGTACGGCTTCTCCAAGACCGCCCAACTGGCCATCTCGCGCGGGCTGGCCAAGCGCCTGGCGGCGACCGGGGTGACCGTCAACGCCGTGCTGCCCGGCCCGACCCTGTCGGAAGGGGTCGAGGCCATGCTGGCCGGCCCGGCCGCGGCCGCCGGCCAGACCCCGCTCGAAGCCTTCACCGATTTCATCAAGGCCCACCGCCCCAGTTCGATCCTGCGCCGTCCGGCAAGCGTCGAGGAAGTGGCGAACATGGTGGTCTATGTCGCCTCGCCCCTGTCGTCCGCCACCACCGGCGCCGCGCTGCGGGTCGATGGTGGGGTGGTCGACACCATCGCCTGATCCACCGACCGCCGGGGCTGACAGGCCGCCCGTCCCTTGCTATGACGGGCGGCCCCGGGGGCACACCGTGGGGGCCTGTAGCTCAATGGTCAGAGCCGACCGCTCATAACGGTCTGGTTGCAGGTTCGAGTCCTGCCGGGCCCACCAAAAATCGCCTGTCGGCGGCATTCCGTGCCGTGGCGCCCCGGTTCCAAATCGATGGGCCTCAGACGAACTCCATGATCGCCTGATCCACGTTAACACTGTCTCCGGGGCTGGCGTGAATGACGGCGATCACCCCGTCCCGCTCGGCCCTCAGGACGTTTTCCATCTTCATCGCCTCGATTACCGCCAGGGGCTCGCCCGCCTTTACGGCCTGACCGGGCGCGACGGCGACCGAGACCAGAAGGCCCGGCATCGG
>JAJFJE010000263.1 GCA_021774355.1 Alphaproteobacteria bacterium | reverse complement strand
CCGGCGGGGGGCCATGACCGGCGCCCTGTGGCCGTGGCTGGTGGTGCTGGGCGGCCTGATCGCCATGGTCGCGATCTTCAAGCAGCGCACGCCCATTGCCGCCACCGTTCTGATGCTCGGCTGGATCCTGGTCAGCAGCGCCCGGGGGCGGCGCCGGACCCTGCTTCTGGGTCTGGGGGCGGTGGCCGCGACGCTCGCCCTTGCCGCCCTGGTTCTCGCCCTGGCCGGCCATCTGACGGACAGTTTCGGGGCCTCGCTCTCGGTGCGCCAGGTGACCGTCGCCCAGGCCTGGAGCTATCTCGCCGGCGACCCCCTGCGGCTGCTCCTGGGCGTCGGGTCGATCACCCGCTTCAGCCAGGTGACGTTCGCCGACATCTTCGGCAACGCCATGTTCTACCTTGCGGATATCGGCTGGGTCGGAGTGCTGTTCGAATATGGCCTGGTCGGCAGCCTGCTGATTGCCGCAACCTACGCCGTCTCCCTGCGCCTGACCTTCGCGGCAGCGGTGCGCGACGACCCGTTTTCCTGGGCGCTCGCCGATTACGCCCTGTTCCTGATCGTCTGTTCCCTGGTCTATTCGGTGGTGTACACACCGGGGGAGATTGTCATGGTCGCGGCGCTGGCGGTTCATCAACGCCGCTGCCGCGCGGCGGAATAACCCGAGGAGGCCTGAATGCTGCGCCGTATCCGCAAATTGCTGAGCCTGCCGGGATTCCGGGCCGAGCCGATCACCGTGCTCGGCCGGGCGGCGGTGTGGGCGGTCAACGTCGCTCTGAAGCGCAGCCCGATCTTCCCCCTGACCGCCGCGGGCGAGAAGGTCCAGTTGCCGGCGGACATGCGCTACACCTCGGTGATGACCTTCCTGATGCGCGACTGGACCGAGCCGGAGATGCGGCAGTTGCATCGTTTCGTCGGCCCGGGGGACGTGTTCGTCGATGTCGGCGCCAATGTCGGCCTGTTCACCGTCAAGGCCGCACGCCTGACCGGGCCCGCCGGCCGGGTCGTCGCCGTCGAGCCGGGCACCGAGGCGGCCGCCCGGCTGCGCCACAACATCGCGCTCAACGCCTTCGGCCACGTCCAGGTGGTGCAGAAGGCGATCGCCGACCAGGTCGGCACCGCCACCCTCCACCATATCCCGACCGGCAACGATCCCCAGGCCTTCTCCCTGCTCAGCGACGGCAGCGACGTCGCGGCCGAAACGGTCGAGACGACGACCCTCGATCACCTGGTCGCCGATTGCGGCCTGCCCCGGGTCGATTGCATCAAGATCGATGTCGAGGGGGCCGAACCGCTGGTCATCGCAGGCGCCGCCGAAACCCTGCAACGCTTCCACCCGCTGGTGATCTTCGAGGCCAACACCACCCGGCTCGACCCCGAAGGCCGGTCAACCAGCCGGACCTGGGCCGCCCTGGCGGACCACGGCTATCGCTTCAATCGCCTGGTCGGCGACCGGATCGAGCCCCTGGCGGCCCCGCCCGCCGCGTTCTGCAACATCATCGCCGCCCATCCTGCCGGACGCCGGACCCTGCAATAGCCCGGCAGGCCCCGGAAGCGGCGCTAGGGGAAGCCCTGGTCGCAGCCCGTCAGGGCCAGCCCGCGGCACAGGGCGGCGGCCATTGCCCGGCCATCGGGATGGCGATCGGACAGCGCCCCGGCGGGACGCTGGAACAGGGCATAGAGCATCATGCCGAGCCCCGGCTGGGTGGCGACCCGGCGGCCCAGAGCCTCGGTCTCGGCGATGGTGATGGCCGGCAGGTCCTGGTCCGCCGAGGGCACCCCGACCCCGAGCAGCAGCGGTCCCGCCCAGACCAGGCGATAGGCGCGCAGGGCTTCGAAGGGCCGGAAATAAGGTCCGGCGCCGTAGGCCATCACCGAGACCAGGTCGAGCTTGGCGGCGGATGGCGACCGTAGCAGTCCGAGCATCAGGCCGCTCCACGGGCTGACCGGCGCCGACAGGGTAAAGGCGCCGTCGCCATAGGCGCCAACGCTCCAGCCGGTGACCATCAAGGTCTTGGGACGTGGCAGCGCGGCGCGCAGCCCGTCGACCGCGGCGATCAGCGCGGCATCGCTGGCACAATGGCGCGGGGTGGCACCGCCGCCCGCGCATTGCGGTGCGGCCGGCTCGAAATCAATGTCGACCCCGTCGAGTCCCAGATCGCCGACCAGCCGGGCGATCATCCCGGCATCGAGCCGATCCCAGCGGTCGTAACCATGGCCGCCCACCGAGAGCAACACCCTGGTGCCGGGCTGGCGGGCCTTGAGGGCCGCCACGGCGTCGCGCAGAACCGTCCCGGGGAAGCGATAGGCGAGCCCGGTCTGGCTGAGGTCGAGGTCGCCGGGATAGACGAGGTCGGGCTTGGCAAAGGCCAGCCCGACCAGGTCGACCCAGGGCGGTGTCGCGGCCAGCACGGTGGCGCCGCCGCCGGTCGCCGGCCGCTCGTACCAGCTTTCCAGATAGACCATCAGGGGCCTGACCGGGTTGGCCCGGGCCGGCGCGCCAGGCAATGCCAGGACGACCGCCACGAGGGCCGCCAGGACGGCCGCGAAGGGGATCGGCCCGGGCGGCTTCGCCCGGGTCAGAAGACGTCGCGGCCAACCATGCCAACCACCACCGTCTTGAGCATGATCTTGAAATCGAACCACAGCGACCAGTTCTCGATATAATAGATGTCCAGGTCGACCCCGGTGCGCGCCTTGTCGGCCGTGTGGATTCCGCCACGCATGCCGTTCACCTGCGCCCAGCCGGTGATCCCTGGTTTCACCCGATAGCGTGCCGCATAATCCCATACAATTTGATAATAACTGGCCTCGCCCACCTGCATGTTGGGCACATGCGGGCGCGGCCCGACAATCGACATCTCGCCGCGCATCACATTGAACAGCTGGGGCAGCTCGTCGATCGAGCTGCGCCTCAGAAAGGCCCCGACCTTGGTGATCCTGGGGTTGTCCTTGGTCGTTCCGACCGATCCGTCATCGTCGGGGTCGACCGTCATGGTGCGGAATTTGTAGCAGTTGAACGGCTTGTTGTTGAACCCGACCCGGGCCTGACGAAACAGCACCGGCCCCCGGGAATCGAGGCGGATGGCAATCGCCGCGGCCACCAGGACGGGCCACACCAGGGCCAGGCCGACCAGGG
>JAJFJE010000262.1 GCA_021774355.1 Alphaproteobacteria bacterium | reverse complement strand
CGCCTCGATCAGGGCCTTCAGGCGCATCCGGCTGAGGCCGGTGGCCAGGGCCAGAAACTTGTCGAGCCGCTCGCCACCCGCTTCGGGCGCGACGACGGCCCGGTGGAGAGCGGCGGACGGTTCGACCATGGCGCAGAACTTGACCGGGAACGCGGCCATGCTCAAGGGGGTCGTGATCCTGCTGGGGGTCGTGTTCCTGGCCCTTCTGGGGATCTTCGTCTACGCGGTGTTCAGCAGCTATGGCGAGGGCCAGGCGACGGGCCGGTTTGTCCTGGCGCCGGGTGAAGCCGTGGTCGAGATGGCCGGGGCCGGCGATCGCCTGGTGCTGCGGCTGCGCCAGTCCGACGGCAGCGAACGCATCGTCTATGTCGATCCGCGCAACGGCCGTGCCAGCGGCGAACTTGTCCTGACCCCGGGGCCGTGATGCGCCTCTCGGCGGCGACGGCCACGGCCATAAGGGACCATGCCCGGGCGGCCTATCCGGACGAGGCCTGCGGCCTGCTGATCGGTCCCGCGGGTCCCCGGCTGGTGGTCGACCAGGCGGTCGTCAGCGCCAATTGCGCCGGGCGCGACCGCACCCGGCGCTTCGAGATCGACATGGCGCTCTATCTTCGCCTGCAGCGCGACCTGCGCGGGACCGGCCGGCGCATTCTGGGGATCTACCATTCCCACCCGGACGGCCCGGCCAGCCCGTCCGCCCGGGACGTGGCCGGGGCCTGGGGCGACCATCATGTCTGGCTGATCGCGGCCCTGGCCGCCGGCGCCGTGACTGAAATCACCTGCTGGCAGCCCTTGGGCCGCGGCCGCGGCTTCGCCCCGGTGGCGCTGGAGGAGATGCCGTGAATTTCGCCTCGGACAATGTCGGCGGCGCCCATCCGGCGATTCTCGCCGCCCTGGCCGAGGCAGCCGCATCCGGGCCGGCGGCGGCCTATGGTGCCGATCCCTATAGTGCGGCCCTGGCCGCCCGGCTCGGCGCCCTGTTCGAGCACGCGGTGGCGGTGTTCCCGGTGGCCACCGGCACCGCCGCCAACGCCCTGGCCCTTGCCGCCCTGACCCCGCCCTGGGGCGGGGTCCTGTGCCACGCGCACGCCCATATCCAGGACGACGAGTGCGGTGCCGTCGAGGCCCTGTCCGGCGCCCGCCTGCTGCCGGTCCCCGGGGCGGACGGCAAGCTGACCCCGGCGCTGCTGGCGGCGCGGCTCGCGACCATGCGGCGGGGCGACCAGCACCAGGTGCAGCCGGCCGCCATCAGCCTGTCCCAGGCCACCGAATGCGGCACGCTGTACCGGCCGGCGGAGGTGGCGGCGCTGGGCGCCTTCGCCCGGGACCAGGGCTTGCGGCTGCACATGGACGGCGCCCGCTTCGCCAACGCGGTTGCCCGGCTGGGCTGCGCCCCGGCCGCGCTGACCTGGCAGGCGGGGGTCGACGTGCTGTCCCTGGGCGCGACCAAGAACGGCGCGCTGGCGGCCGAGGCGGTGCTGTTCTTCGACCGCGACCTCGCCCGGGATTTCAGCTATCGGCGTAAGCGCGCCGGTCACCTTCTGTCCAAGATGCGCTTCCTGTCGGCGCAGCTTCTCGCCTATCTCGACCATGATCTGTGGCTGGTCAATGCCCAACGGGCCAACGGCCTGGCCGACCGCCTGGCGGCCGGGCTGGCGGCGGTGCCGGGCCTGGCGCTCGCCCACCCGGTCGAGGCCAACGAGGTCTTTGTCGAAATGCCGGCGGCGCTGGCCGAACGGCTGCTCGGGGCCGGTGCCCAGTTCTACCCCTGGGGACCGACGGCCGCCGACGGCCGCGGGTGCTATCGCCTGGTCACCGGCTTCGATACCCCGGAGACGGCGGTCCGGCAATTCATCGCCCTGGCCCGCGGGACCGCAGAAAGCGCTTGATCGCCCAGGCCCAGACCGCTATCACAGCCTCCTTCCGGCCTGTCCCCATCGTCTAGAGGCCCAGGACGGCGCCCTCTCACGGCGCAAACAGGGGTTCGAATCCCCTTGGGGACGCCATCCGTTGCAGATTTCCCTTTTCCACCAAAGGCTTACGTCTAGGTTTGGGAGCCCCCTCTGTGGCAGGTTGGGAAATTCTGCCCCCGAAGTGTTCTTCCATCTTCACCACGCTTGCCCGCGCCAGCCGTTTCTGCTCGGCCGCCTTGGTGTAGCGCTCGACCTCGGCCAGGCTTTTGTGGCCGGTGATCGACATGATCTCGTGGGTGCTGCATCCGGCCTCAGCCAGCCGGCGGGCGGATGCCTTCCGCAGCCCATGGGTGACACAGCGCGCCGGTAGCCCGGCCGCGTCGATGGCATCGGCCATCCAGTTGCCATAGCCGGCGATCGAGAACGGCTTGCCGTATTCAGTGGCCAGGATCATCACATGGGAGCGCGGCCATGACGCCAACACCTCGCGCAGGCCCTTGTGCGCAGGGATCGGCAGCTCAGCCCCGCCCTTCTCCTGCACCACCGTGATGACGCCCCGATTGTCCTCGTAGCGGCGCCAGGTCATGCGCGCGACATCGCCGCGCCGCTGGCCGGCGTAGAGGTGCAGGGCATAGGCCGTCCGCTCCATCGCGCCGATCGGCCAGCGAGTCTCGAACTGGGCGAGTTCATTCTCGGTCCAGCTGTGAAGCGCTCGATTCC
>JAJFJE010000261.1 GCA_021774355.1 Alphaproteobacteria bacterium | reverse complement strand
AAAAGGTGATCTTCACCGGCGGCAGCGGGGCGGACACGATCAATACCGGGACCCATGGCGGCAGCGTGGATGGCGGCGGCGGCATCGATACCTGGCTGTCCGACCTGTCGGCGGCCACCGCCGATATCGTCTTCACCCTGGGCACCACCACGGCCATCGCCGCGGCCGGCCTGAGCGGGATCAGCAATGTCGAGCGGATCGCCCTGACCACCGGCCGGGGCGACGACAGCATTACCGGCGGCGCCCAGGCGGACACCATCACCGCCGGCAGCGGCGACGACACGATCAACGCCATGACCCGGCCCACCGGCAACGGCGCGATCGACGTGGTCGATGGCGGCCGCGGCTTCGACACGCTGGTGGTCGACGCCTCGGCCGAAACCCGTTCGGTGCAGCTCACCGCCGGCCTGTCGCCCAGCTTTGCCGTGCGCTCGGCCTCGGGCAAGTTCTATGTCGACGCCTATGGGATCGAGGCGGCGACCTTTACCGGCGGCTCGAACAACGACACGGCCAGCGGCGGCGGGGCGGCCGACATGTTCTTCGGCGGCGCCGGCAACGACCTGCTGGACGGCGGCGACGGCGATGACATTCTGGATGGCGGCGCCGGCAACGACCTGCTGCGCGGCGGCCGCGGCAAGGACAGCCTGACCGGCGGCGCCGGGGCCGACCTGTTCGACTATAATGCGGTGAACGAATCCGGGGTGATCAGCAACAAGGTCGACAGCATCGCCGATTTCGTCAGCGGCACCGACCGCATCGACCTGTCCGATATCGATGCCAATAACCGCGCCGTCGACGGCAACCAGGCCTTCATCTTCATCGGCAGCGCGGGCTTCAGCGGCATCTCCGGGGAATTGCGCTCGGCCGGGGGACGGCTGGAAGCCGACGTCAATGGCGACGGCGTGGCCGATTTCCGGGTCCTGTTCGGCAATGGGGCCAATGCCGTGGCGGCCGACCTGATACTCTGAGGCCAAGGGCACGGCGGCCGTGCCGGCCCTGATCGCCAAGGTATCGCCATGCCGCGTCGCGCCGCTCTCGCCCTGTTTGCCCCCGGCAGTTGGGTGCGCCATCCCCAGGAGCCCGGTTGGGGCCTGGGCCAGGTGCAGAGCGTCGCCGGCCTGCGCGTTACGGTGAATTTCGCCGAGGCCGGCAAGCGCACCATCAATGCCGCGGTGATTGCGCTGGAAACGGTCGACGAAGACGCGATCACCGGCGAAGAGGTCGACGGCACGGGACATCGGCGCTAAGGGTACCACCCCTCAAGCCGGATCCCTGCATGACCAGCCTCAGCTTCAACCCCGCCCGCCTGTTGCCCGACGTCGCCGCCCTGGCCATGGCCGCCGGCCGGGCGATCATGGCGATTTACCAGACCGACTTCGCGGTGACCGCCAAGGACGACCGCAGCCCGGTGACCGCCGCCGACCTGGCGGCGGAAGCCCTGATTCTGGAGGGCCTCGCCCAACTGACCCCGGAACTCCCGGTGGTCGCCGAAGAAGTGGCCGCTGCCGGCCGCCTGCCGGCCGGCGACCCCGGCCAATGGGGCGCCTTCTGGCTGGTCGATCCGCTGGACGGGACCAAGGAATTCGTCAAGCGCAATGGCGAATTCACCGTGAACATCGCGCTGGTGGTGGACGGCACGCCCCTGCTCGGCGTTGTCCATACCCCGGTCCGCAACTGGCTGCACCAGGGCTGCGGCCCGGGCACCGCCAGCGTGGTGCGCGACGGCGGCCCGGCCCGGCCGATCGCCGTGCGCCCGGCGCCGGCGCAGGGCCTGACCGTGGTCGCCAGCCGCAGCCACCGGGCCTATGGCACCGAGCAATATCTGGCGAGCCTGAAGATCGACACGGTCGTCGCCGCCGGCTCCTCGCTGAAATTCTGCCTGGGGGCGGAAGGCCAGGCCGATCTCTATCCCCGCCTCGGCCCGACCTGCGAATGGGACACGGCCGCCGGCCATGCGGTGGTGCTGGCTGCCGGCGGCACCGTCAAAACCTTCGACGGCGACCCCTTGCGCTATGGCAAGCCCGGCTTTCTCAACCCGTTTTTCGTGGTGAAGGGCGGCTGACGCGCCCCGGCGTCCGGGGCCGCCCGCCCAGACCGGCCATTCGGCCGGCGACCGGTCGCGACCGGCCCCGGGATCAGCCGGCCGGCGGCGCCTCGTCCTCATCGGCGGCG
Source organism: Alphaproteobacteria bacterium (assembly GCA_021774355.1). GTDB lineage: Bacteria > Pseudomonadota > Alphaproteobacteria > Zavarziniales > Zavarziniaceae > JAJFJE01. The sequence goes on along the minus strand of JAJFJE010000261.1, from coordinate 5,921 downwards.
ATGCCGAAATCTTCGCCGATCCGGCGGAGAAGCGCCAGGTTCTCTGCCTCCTCGGCCAGTTGCGCCTGCGCGGCGGCCAGTGCGGCCTGGTCCGTTTCGCGGTCCGCATCGTCCGGCGCGCCGGCCGCGCCGGCGTCGATCCGGGCCTGGGCCGCGGCGACGGCGTCCTGGGCGGCATCGTGCCGGCGCAGGGCGTCGTCGATCGCATCCTTGGCCGCGGCCCGCTCGCCTTCCTCGCCCTCGTCCGGATCGGCCGACAGGTCGATGTCCTGGGCAGCCATGGTCAGCACCGTCAAGGGCAGCCGGGGCAGCAGGGCGGACAGGTCATTGCCCCGCCAATCGGAGAACCAGGCCCGCCGGAAGGCCAAGGCCAGGAACACGATCGAGGCCCCGGCCGAGGCTTCGACGATCGCCTCGGCCGGCTGGTCGGTTTCGGCGACGATGTGGACCTCGCTCGGGATCCGGACGTCGCGGAGCACCCCTTCCAGATGCTGGCGCCGGGCCTCGGCGGCCTCGGGCGCCGCCATGGCGAGGACCCTGATGGTCGCCCGCTCCCACAGCCCGTTGCGCGTCAGCAGATAGGCCAGCACCAGCATCAGGCGGCCGGTGCCGTTATCGCGCCACCAGACATCGAGGGTCCGGGGCCCGGTTGCCGCAGCGTCCACCAGGCCCTGCCAGCGCTCCGTCTCCGAGGCCAGGATCAGAACATTGGCGCCGAGCGCGATGCTACTGTGCAGGTTACTCGCGAACTGGCGCATCTTGTGGTGGTCGGCAACTTCGGCCTGCGGCCCCGGCCAGTTCACCAGCACGGTGTTGATCCGGGTCGGGCCGACCCCCACGGTCTGCACCGCGACACGCACGGCGGCGTCGAGGTCGCGGCTGGCCACGACCAGGGGAAAGGCCCGCAGCCCCAGCCGCCGCAGCTCGGCGGCAAGGTCTTCCTCGGCCTGGTCGCGCGCCCGGCGGATCTGCTTGCCCTTGCCTTCGATCACCCGGATCGCCGTGGTCAGGCCGGCCCGCCCCTCGATCCAGGCGGCAAAGGTGAGCAGCCGCTGGCGGCGTTCGCCATCGCCTGAAAAGGCGAGAATCTGCGGCCGCCAGTCGCGCGGGTGCTCGGCGCGCGCATTTGCCGCGAGCAGATGCTCCCGGGCGATCTGGAGATCGTAGGAGCGCTGGCCGTCGGCCCAGCGCGCCGCCGCCATGTTTCGTTTCAGATAGTACAGCAGAGCGAAGACGATCACGATGGCGACCCCGCCGGCGACCAGGTCGATGGCGAGCATGACCGCCAGGGCGCCGAGTGCGCCGCTCAGGCTGATCCAGGGGCGGTACCAGCGCAGGCTCGGGCGGAACGACGGGCTTTTGCCCCGGGCCTCGAAATAGGTCGCATAATTGAGCAGGCCATAGGTCGCGACGAAGAACATCGAGACCAGGCCGGCGATCAGGTTGAGGTTGCCGAGGGCGATCACCGCGGCTGCGATGGCGCCGGTCAGCAGGATCCCGCGCCGGGGATTGCCGGTCGTCCCCGCGCCCTCGGCAAAGGGCAGCAGGAACAGGAATACACGGTCCTTGGCCAGCGACTGGAGGATCCGCGGCGCCCCGAGCAGGGAGGCCAGGGCCGAGGACAGGGTCGCGGCGATAATCCCGGCATCGATCAGCGGCGCCACCACCGCCACCGTCTTCATGGCGGCATAGTCCGACACCAGCACGTGGCGCGGCAGGGTCGCCGCACAGGCCACCGCCATCGCGACATAGATGAGCAGCGACAGCGCCACGGCCCAGGCGGTGCCCCGCGGAATGCTGCGGGCCGGATCGGCCAGGTCCCCCGACATGCCGACGCCCTGGGTAAAGCCGGTCACGGCGGGAAAGAAGATGGCGAACATGATCCAAAACCCGCCCCAGCCCGCGGGTGCCGCGAAATTCGCCTGGAGCAGCAACGGGTTCCATTGGCCGGCCGCACCGGCGGCAAAGGACAGGATGGCTCCGGCCAGCAGGGCCATTACGAGATACTGGAAACGGGTCGCCCAGTCGGCGCCGGTCCAGGCGAGCAGCACGGTCGCCGCCGCCGCCGCCGCCGCGATGAGTTGGGCCGCCCAGCGCTGTTCGAGGCCGAGCAGCGCAGTCACCCCTTCGGCAAAGCCGATGCAGTAAAAGCCGACCGAGAGCGATTGCGCGACAAACAGGACCAGGCCGATGGCGCCGCCGAAGGGCAGGCCCAGGGTCCGCGAGATGATGTAGTAGACCCCGCCGCCCTTGACCCGGAAATTGGTCGCGATGGCGGCCAGGGAAATGCTGGTCGTTACGGAAATCGAGTGGGCGACCAGAATCAGGACAAGGGCCTGGCCCAGGCCGGCGCCGCCCACCACATAGCCCAGGCGCAGGAACAGGATGAGCCCGAGGATGGTCAGGATGCTGGGCGTGAAGACGCCGCCAAAGGTGCCCAGCACCCCCTGGCCGCCCACCACCTTCCCGCTCATCGCGAACGCTCCTCGCCACCACCCGCCTGGGCCCACATTAAATCGTTCGGGCCCCCAGTGGAATTCCGATCACCGCGATAAAACACGGCCGATCAAGACCATAGCGGGCAGACACCGGCGGGTCGCCAGGGCCGTGCGCATCACGGCGCGCGTCCAGCCTCGTCCTGGAAGACGCCGCCTGAAAAGGCCCGCGCCATCGCCGAGGGCTCGGCAGCGCCCGGGCCATTCTGGATGCATTGAGTATGTGCAGAAAGCCGGGAGCTCTCATTCAACCCGGATACGAAACCGGGAGACCGTCAGGAGTCGAACGAAATCCAACATCTGACCTTTGCAGTGCCGTTGCGCCGTTCGGGCCTCCCCTGTGTTATGCCCATTTCTGTGCGCTGGACGACGCCAGCGCGTCTCGAACGCGGGCGAAAAGCCGCCGCCGGCACCCCAGCTACACCCATTTTATGTCGGGGCTGCTCCCCCTAAAACCGTACCTCCACGAGCGAGATCAGGGCCGCCAACCCGAACAGGCTGAGCGCCGTGCCGGCGACTCGGTTGATGATGGTCAAGGCCCGCTGGTCGAGGCGGCCGCGGAACAGGCCGACGACGGTGACCAGGGTGACCCACCAGGCGATCGAGCCGGCCAGCACGCCGAGCGCCACCAGGGCGGCGCTGCTGGTCAGGCCAACCGCGGGGGCGATGCCGCTGGAGGCAAAGGCGATGGAAAAGCCGCCAATGGTCACCGGGTTGGTTACGGTCAGCAGAAAGGTGCCGACGATGGCATGGGGCAGGTCGCTGTCTTCCGACTTGATGCGGCGGTCGATCGGCTTGGCCAGCAGGCTGCGGATGCCCAGGACCAGCAGCATGATGCCGCCCACCAAGCGCAGCCAGGCGTCGTAGTGCTGGGCGAGATCGACGATCGAGGTCAGGCCGAAGGCGGCCACCGCGGCAAACAGGCCATCGCCCAGGGCGCCGCCGACGCCGGCGACGAAGCCGTTCAGCCGGCCATATTGGACGGTGCGGTGGATGCACACCAGATTGACGGGACCCATTGGGGCGGCAACCACATAGCCGACGATGATCGCCCGGATCAGTAGCTCTATCTCCATGCCGCTCCCGTCAGACCGCGGGGTCTCTTCAGACCACGATCACGTCCTCGCCCGGGGGGTCGGCGTAGAGTCGCTCGACCAGGGCTGCCCGGCGGGCCAGGCCCGCCTTCTGGTTGATATAGCCCTTGTCGGTGATCTCGTGGCCATCCAGGCTCGGCGGCTCGGCCATGAACAGGCACCGCTTCACCCGGGTCGACGATCCCGGACACGCCTCGTTGTGGCGGCGCAGGCCTTGACGGACATGTTCGACCAGTTGCGCTGAGGTCAGCATGGTGGCGAGCGATGTCTTGGCCGCGTCGTCGGTGATGATTCGCTGCAAACCGACCCAATTCGGCCAAGCGAGGAGACCGATATAGGGCCTGTCGAGGCCCGTGACCAGTGCATCTTGCAGCGCCGGGCTGCAGGCCGCGATCGCCTGGACCCGGAGCTTGCCGGCCTGGACCCAGGTGCCGGTGTCGAGCTTGAAATCCTCCGACACCCGGCCGTCGAAGACCAGGCCTTCGGCCGGATCGTCGGCGTCGACGAAGCGCGCTGCATCGCCCAGGCAATAGAAGCCCTCGTCGTCGAAGGCCGCCGCGGTGGCCGCCGGCGCGCCGCGATAGCCGGGGGTGACGATCGGCCCGCGCACCCGCACCTCGAGGGCCGTGGCGGTCGGTACCAGCTTCAGTTCGACCCCGGGCAGGGGCAGGCCGATCAGGCCCACCCGCTCGGTCGTCCAATAGACGCTGGAGACGATGGGCGCGGTTTCGGTGGCGCCATAGCCGGTGGTGAAATTGATCCGCTCGCCCACCGTGCGGACGGCCAGGGCCTGGAACCGTTCCCACAGGTCCTGGGACAGCGCCGCCCCGCCATAGGCGCACCAGCGCAGCCGGCTGAAGAAGGTGCGCGCCAGATCGTCGTCCTTCTCCATCGCCCCCAGCAGCATGGCATAGGCGACGGGAACGTTGAGATAGGTGGTCGGGGCAATCTCGCGCAGATTCTCGATGGTCTGGTCGAACAGGCCGGGCAGCGGCCGGCCTTCGTCGATATAGAGGGTCCCGCCAAGATGAAGCAGGCCGTGGAGATTGGCGTTGCCACCAAAGGTGTGGTTCCAGGGCAGCCAGTCGACCACCACTTCCGGGCCCAGCGCCGCTTCCACCGCCGGCCGGTCGGTCATCAGCATGGCCGCCATCTTGACATTGGAGCAGAGCATGCGGTGGGTATTGATCACCGCCTTGGGCATCCCGGTGGAACCCGAGGTGAAGAGATATTTGGCCACCGTATCGGGACCCAGGGCGGCCTGGGCGGCGGCCACTTCCGGCCCGGGCGGCACTGCCAGGAGGTCGGTGAACGGGGTCGCCGGGAAGCTCGGCGGATCGGCGGCGTAGACCACTTCGACGCCGTCCAGCGGCAGCTTGGCCAGGGCGGTTTCGAAGAAGCTGCCCTGCTGCACGAAGATCAGGCGCGGCCGGATCAGTTCGAAGACATAGCGCAGCTTGGCATGATCCATCGACATCAGGGAATAGGCCTGGGAGACCGGCGCCACCGGCACCCCGGCGGCGATCGCGCCATAGGTCAGCAGGGCATGTTCCAGGGAATTGCCCGACAGGATCATCACCGCGTCGTCCGCTCCCAGACCGCGCTGCAGCAGCGCCGCCGCGATCCGCTCGACCTTGGCCAGGCCCTCGGCATAGCCGAGATGGATCCAGGCCCCATCGGGTCCGCGCTGGGCAAGCCAGGTCTGCCCGGCGCGGTCGGCGGCATGGCGGCGCAGCGGCGCGATCATGTGACGGTCGTAGTCGCCCAGGGGAACCGGCGAGCGCAGCCGGATCGTCCCATCGGCACGGCGTTCCGTCTCGATGTCGTGGGGCAGATAGGCGATCGGTCGGAATGGCGGCTTGGCGGACATGATTTCCCCCGGTTTTTTTGGCGCGCTACCTTGTCAATTCGCACGCCCTTTGCAAAAATTCAACTGACAATTTGTCATATCGCAAGCCGCCAGGTCGCCAGGGAACGCAACCCCGGTCATCCACGCGTCCATGGCAGGCATGGTGTTCCCGTGGATGCCCGGCACGGCGGCCGGCCATGACTGTGGGGGGCGGGGCGCGCCCTCGCCGGCCCCGCGCGCGGTCTCGCGCCCGCACCCGGCCACACGCGTCCCCTCCCCCTTGCGTCATGACCGGGCTTGACCCGGTCATCCACGTCTCCGTGGCGGGCACGGTGTCCCCGTGGATGGCCGGCACGGTGGCCGGCCATGACGGTGAAGGGGTGCCGCGCCCTCGCCGGCCCCGCGCGCACGGTCTCGCGCCCGCACCCGGCCACATGCGTCCTCTCCCCTTCGTCATGACCGGGCTTGACCCGGTCATCCAAG
>JAJFJE010000027.1 GCA_021774355.1 Alphaproteobacteria bacterium | reverse complement strand
TGAGCGAGGCGGGCCACGCCGCGATCGACGGCGCGACCATAGAGGACCCCTCGGCACGGGTCAAACCTGGCCAGACGGCGACCCTGGCGGTGCCGGCGCCCCGCCCCGCCCTGCCCCAGGCCCAGGCCATTCCCCTGGTCGTGGTCTATGAGGACGAGGCGCTGATCGTAATCGACAAGCCGGCCGGCCTGGTGGTTCACCCCGCCCCGGGCAATCCCGACCGGACCCTGGTCAACGCCCTGCTGGCCCATTGCCGGGGCAGCCTTTCGGGAATCGGCGGGGTCGAGCGGCCGGGCATCGTCCACCGCATCGACAAGGACACCTCCGGCCTGCTGGTCGCGGCCAAGACCGAGGCCGCCCACCGGGCGCTTGCCGCCCGCTTCGCCGCCCATGATCTCGATCGCGGCTACAAAGCCCTGGTCTGGGGGGCACCGTCCGGCAATCGCGGCACCATCGACGCCGCCCTCGGCCGGTCGCGCCATGATCGCAAGAAAATCGCGCCGGTCGCCGGCGGCAAGCCGGCCGTCACCCATTGGACCGTCGAGGCGCGCTATGGCCGCCCACCGGTGGCCAGCCTGCTCGACTGCCGGCTGGAGACCGGGCGCACCCACCAGATCCGCGTCCATCTCGCATCGCTCGGCCACGGCCTGATCGGCGACCCCAGCTATGGCCGCCGCCCCAAGGGAACCCCATCCGAACTGGCGCGTTTCCCGAGACAGGCACTTCACGCATGGCTGCTCGGCTTCGCTCATCCCGTGACCGGCGAGATGCTTCGGTTCGAGAGCCATATGCCAGCAGATATGACCGCGTTGACAGATAGTCTTGAACGATTCCAGAAACTCGTTAATATCTGAGCAAGGGACTTGGTTATTACGTCGCCCCTGAGGCATTCTAGGGGGCCGGCAGCCGTCGCAGCGGCCGCCGGTGAAAGGCGCCGACCGCGCCGGAGGGACATCCGATGAGTTCACCGTCTGTCAACCGCCTGCCCGCCCTGCCCAACGAAGGCAGCCTGTCGCGCTATCTCCAGGAGATCCGCAAGTTCCCGATGCTGGAGCCGGAGCAGGAATTCATGCTGGCCAAACGGTGGCGCGAACATGGCGACGCCGAAGCCGCGCATCGCCTGGTCACCTCCCATCTGCGCCTGGTGGCGAAGATCGCCATGGGTTATCGCGGCTATGGCCTGCCGGTTTCCGAGCTGATCGCGGACGGCAATATCGGCATGATGCAGGCGGTCAAGCGGTTCGAGCCGGACAAGGGCTTCCGCCTGGCCACCTATGCCATGTGGTGGATTCGCGCGGCCATTCAGGAATACATCCTGCGCTCGTGGAGCCTGGTCAAGATCGGCACCACGGCCGCCCAGAAGAAGCTGTTCTTCAACCTGCGGCGGCTCAAGGGCCGCCTTCAGGCCTTCGAGGAGGGCGACCTGAAGCCCGAGACGGTCGCGACCATCGCCACCAAGCTGGGCGTCCCGGAGGCGGACGTGATCTCGATGAACCGGCGCATGGCCGCGCCCGACCACAGCCTGAACGCACCCATGCGGGTCGACGGCGAGGGCGAATGGCAGGACTGGCTGACCGATGACTCGGACGACCAGGAGACCCTGCTGGCGGAGCGGGAGGAGCTCGCCCAGCGGCGCAGCCTGCTGAACGAGGCGATGGAAACCCTGAACGACCGGGAACGCACGATCCTGACCCGGCGGCGCCTGGTCGACGAGCCCTCGACCCTTGAGGACCTCAGCCAGGAATACGACATCAGCCGCGAGCGGGTGCGCCAGATCGAGGTCCGGGCCTTCGAGAAGCTGCAAAAGGCCATGAAGCGCAGCGCCCGGGAACAGCGTATCGGCAATCCGCCGCCCGAGCCGCGGGCCTGAGCCCGCGGCCGTCCGCGCGCCTACATCACGGTCAGTTCGCCCTTGGACCAGACATAAAAGATGAAGCCCGGCGTCTTGACGTCGCCCTTGGGATCGAAGACCAGCTCGCCCATCACCGTATTGAAGCGGTTGCTGCGCAAGGCGGTGGCCAGCGCCTCGCCGTCGACCACATCGTCCGGCCCGAGATTGAGCGTGCCAAGCCCGGCAATCGCCACCTCGGCGGCGGCAAAGCCGGGCAGGACATAGCCGGCCGGATCGGTTCCCGCGGCCCGCAGCCGCGCCACCACCTTTTCGGCGCTGGTGCTGTCCACCGGGTCCTTGGCAAAGGACACCAGGACCCCGTCGGCGGCATCCCCGGCGGCGCTGCGGAAGGCCTCGCTGGCCAGGGCGTCCGGGCCGATCAGGCGGACCGCCACCTTGCCGTCCCGGAACGCCTTGGCCACCAGGCCGGCAGTCCCGGGCGCCGCCGCCACCAGCACCAGCTGGGCCTTGGCTGCCTTGATCCGTGCGGCCGCCGTGCTCGGCCCGATATCGCCGCCCAGCGCCAGATCGGCCACCGGCTCCTTCAGCGCCAACTGGGCGGCGGCGGCGCGGTAGGCATCGGCGATGGCGGCGCCATAACCGGTGCCGTCGCGAATAATGGCGACCCGCCGGCTGGCCGAGGTCTGCTTGATCAGGGCGGCGATCAGGCGGCCCTGGTAGTCGTCGCGCCAGACCACGCGGAACACCGTGTTGAAGCCATGGGCATAGGCATCGTCGGTCAGCGCCGGCGCGGTGGCGGCGGGGGTGATCATGACGATCTTGCGCGGGCCGAACACGGCCTGGGCGGCCAGCGCCGCCGCCGAGC
>JAJFJE010000260.1 GCA_021774355.1 Alphaproteobacteria bacterium | reverse complement strand
CGTGACCGGGAACCGCTCGGCAACGCCATCCGCAGTGACGCCCGGACTCACAAACGCCTCGTCATCCCGGCCGGAGCGCAGCGCAGAGCCGGGATCCTGCGCCCCCGGAAGATCCCCGATCGGCGCTGTCGCGCCGTCGGGGATGACGAGGGCTATGTGTGGGTGCTGTGGCGTGTGACCGGGACGCGCTCGGGAACGCCATCCGCAGTGATGCCCGGCCCATAACTACATCGTCATCCCGGCCGGAGCGCAGCGCAGAGCCGGGATCCTGCGCCCCGAAGGCCGGCTCTGTCGCTTGACTAATCTCTGCTAGCGATGGGCGCCGGCCAGGCGGTCGACCGCGGGTGTGCCGAGAAGGCGGGCCTTGAGGCGGGTCAGGGCGCGTTCGAAGCGCGATCCATGGCCGCGGGCACTGTGGTGCACGATCACGGCGTCGGCCGGCGCCGAACCGGCTTCCCGCCCGGAGTGGCGATCGTCGAGCGGGGCGAAGGAACAGCCCGGCGAGCGGGCCAGGGCGAGCACGAGGTTTGGCTCGTCGCCATGCATCCAGGGGCGCTCGGTGCAGGCCTGCTCCCAACGGCGCATCACCTGCCCGGCCCCCGCGGTCGGCCGGATCACGATGACCCGGGAACTGAGCGACGTGCGCTGCCGGTGGCGGCCCAGGCGCTTGGTCTTGACCGCCATGCCACAGGACATATCGGTGGCTGGGGCTGCCGCGAGAAAGCCGTCCAGAGGCTGCCTGACCATGCAGTCGACATCCATCAGGACCAGGGTCTTGCCCGGATAGAGCGCCATGGCGTCCAGCACGATGCGCGGCTTGCGCATGGTCTGGGAGTTCCAGTCGCCATTACGGGCGACGGCGAACAGGTGATGGGGCTGGTCGAGAAGCCGCAGATTGACGGCCAGCGCGTCCGCCAGCGGTGCGTAGTCGGGCGTGAAGAAGCCCGTTACCATCCAGCCACGGCCGGCATCGCCCAGTACCAGGTCACCCATCGACGTCGCCTTCCCCGGGCAGTTCGCCATTTCGGCACTTTCGCGGACAGCCGAGAGGCGGCGGGCGCCGCTGTGACGCCCGCCGCGTCGCGCGCGCCGATGACAGTATAGATAGTCTATGACGGAACGATTGTCAGACCCCTCCCTGCAACGCTTGGCAGCCCGCCGCCCGGCCCGGTCAGAAACGGGTGCGATAGCGGATCATGCCAACCATTTCGGGCGCAGCGTCGGCCCGGTTGTCCGGTTCCAGCGCGTAACGGAGGTTGAAGCCCAGCAGGCCGTCGGCACCGAGCGGCAAGGCGTAATAGGCTTCGAAATCGATCTCCCGGCCATCGGCGACGAGCGGCACTTCGACCCGGTCGCCATAGACCACGCCGTCGGCGTCGCGGCCGGTCGGGCGATTGAACATCAGGCTGCCGCTGGTTACCCTCAGGGGTTGTGAAACCAGAAGGCCCCAGCGATCCTCGGGAACGAAGGCTTCGGCGCCGACCACGCCGACGGTCCAGGCCTCGGCCTGGATATGGCTGCCGCCGGCGAACCAGGTGCCGTCCCCGGCCCGGGCCATCGCCCGGTCATAGCGGCCGAACAGGACCGTCTTGTCGTTGAGCGCGTAGTTCAGGCCGACCGAGACCTGCTCGGTCGTCGCGTTGCCGAGTTCCAGGGCGCCGAACCCGGTCGACCCGAGCAGGCCCTGTTCCTCGACCACATGGGTGAAACTCATCTCGACCCTCAGGCGCTTTGTGACCTTGCCGGACATCGACATCATGGCCCCGGTCATGCCCGCCTGATGGCCGATGGTATCGAGGGCGTCGGTGTCGCGGATGACCGCGACGCTGAGACGGGTGCCTTCGCCCGGCATGTAGCTCATCCCGATCACCGTGGGCGCGTCGGTCAAGGCGAGCACGCCGGGCAGCAGCGGCGTTTCGTTCAGGGTCAGTCCGGCCTCGACCGGCAGGCCCTGGAGCTGCGGCAGAGAGGCGCTGAGCGGCGCGCCGATGCCGCCATAAGCGGCAAAGTTCTTGCTCATGGCGTAATAGGCGAGGACGGCCTTGCGGCTGGACGACAGGCCGGTCGACGTGAGGGCCGCGCCGGCCCCCAGCGCCGTCTGCCGCTCGCCAAGGGCCAGGTGGACACCGTGGCCGCCGGTGATGGTGGCGAAGCGCTGAAAGCCGAAATCGTCGAGGCTGGTGTCGGTGAAGCTGCGATGGGCCGCGGGCGCGGCCAGGCTGCCCATGTCGTTGTAGAAGGTGGCGCCGTCGAAGCGGTCGAACAGGGCCACCGGCGTGCCCGAAAGGGCGTTGGCGACGCTGTTGCCGAAAGCCCCGCCGAGCGCCAGGCCGCCGGCTCCCGAGGGGCCGGTGGTGCCGGTTTCCACGACCTCGCCGACCGACGCGGCCTGCAGGGTCGACAGCGGCTTGGTCGCGGCGCCGAGATCGAGCAGGCCGTGGCCATAGGTCGCCTGGTCGGCGTAGATGCCGTCCTTGTCGGCCGAGGCCATCATGCGGTTGACCACCTGCTCCGGGTTCAGTTCGGGGAAGCGCGAGGCGATCACCGCCACCGCCCCGGACACCACGGCCGCGGCCATCGACGTCCCGCTCTTGCGCCCGATCAGGTCGCCGGTCACGGTCGAGAGCAGGCCGCTGCCGTCGAACAGGGCGCTGTCGCCGCCGCCCGGTGCCGTCAGGCACCAAGCGGCTGCATCGCCGCAATGATTGGCGTAGGTGGCGATCCGGCCGTCATTGGCCGCCGCGGTCACGGCCACGAACAGGCCTTCGACCTCCGAGGCATAGGCCGGCACCATGGCGGTGGTACTGGGCTGTGCCGCGCCGCTCAGCAGGCCGCCCAGAAGGCCGCCATTATTGCCCGTGGCAAACACCGTGATGGTACCCAGCTGCGCGGCGTGCTGGACCGCGTCGACCAGGTCGCTCGGCATATCGGCGTCGGGATCGGAGCCCCAGCTGTTATTGACCACATAGGCGCCGCGATCGGCGGCGTAGGCGATTGCCTTATAGGGTGCGCTGCCCTCGCTGGTCAGTTCGCCGGACGGGTCGCCGGAGAAGGTCGCCAGCGGCAGCAGTTCGGCCGCCCAGGCAACACCCATGGTATCGGCGCCATCGCGCGCGGCGGCGATCAGGCCGGCGACATGGGTGCCGTGATCGGTCGGCAGGAGGGAACTGATCCAGCTCTTGGCACCATCGGCGATACGCCCGGCAAAGGCCGGATTGCTGGTGTCGACCTGGCCGTCATTGACCGCGATGATCAGGCCCTGGCCGGCCGCCCCGGTGGCGTAGGCGCTGCTGGCATTGATCAGGGAGAGGCCCGCCTGACGGGAATATTCCGCGGTCTGGTAACTGGCGGCGGTGCCGCTCGGCACCGGCGCGGGGCGGGTCGTCTGGGCCGGCGAAGGCACGGGCGTCTGGACCACGCTGCTGCCCGGGCCGGAGACCTCGGAGGTGCCGCCACCGCCGCCGCCACCGCCGCAGGCGCCCAGGACCAGAGCCAGCGCGGTCCACGCACCGCGCGTCGTGACATGGTCTTTGGCTCGGTGTGTCGTCATCTCGCTGCCCTCCGTCACAGGAGGACAGGCTGCCAGTGTAACCGTTAAGAAATAGTCGACCTGCGAAATTCTTCGATCTGCGGCCCCAGCGTGGAACGCTGCAGCGCACAAATCCGGCGGTCGCTAAAGCCGCCCGTCGACCACCGCAACAAGCACCGCCAGGCCGAGCAGCAGGACCGCCCACCACAAATGGCGCTGGGCCCGGGCCTGACCGGCGGCGATCGCCCGGGCGGTATCGGGATGCAGGCGGATGCCGCCTTCGGTGACCTGACGCGCCAGGGTTTCCGCGCGGTCGAACATCCAGGGCAGCCGGCGGACCAGCAGCGCGACGCCGTCGGCGGCCTCGGCCAGGCGGTGTTCCGGGCTGAAGGTCTCGGTCATCCAGCGCTCCACGGCGGGACGCGAAATTTCCCACATGTTCATCTCGGGATCGAGGGTACGGGCCACCCCTTCGACCACCACCATGGTCTTCTGCAGGACCAGCAACTGGGGCTGGGTCTCCATGGCGAAGGTCTCGGTCACCATGAACAATTGCTGCAGCAGGCGGGCGATCGAGATCTCGCTGGTCGGCCGGCCGAGAATCGGTTCGCCGATCGAGCGCAGGGCCTGGGCGAACAGGTCGACGGATTTTTCCGGCGGCAGGATCCCGGCCTCGGCGTGGACCCGGGCGACCCGGGTATAGTCGGCGGTGATGAAGCCCATCAGGGTTTCCGCCATAAACCGCCGCATGGCCTTGTCCAGCCGGCCCATGATGCCGAAATCGACCGCCATGATGGTGCCGTCGGCGATCACGAACAGGTTGCCCTGGTGCAGGTCGCCGTGAAAGAAGCCCTGGCCGAGCGCCTGGTCGAGAAAGCTCTGGATCAGGTTGCGCGCCAGGAGCTTGGTGTCGTGGCCGGCGGCGGCCAGGCGGGTCCGGTCGCCCACCGGGATGCCGTCGACCCAGGCGATGGTCAGGACGCGGCGGGCGGTGCGGTGCCAGTCGACCAGAGGCACCCCCAGGCCGCCACCCTGGCGCAGGCCGTGGCCCAGTTCGGAAGCTGCCGCAGCCTCCAGGCGCAGGTCCATTTCCAGCGCGGAGACTTCGGCAAAGGTGCGGATCACCTCTTGCGGCCGGAGCCGGCGCATCGCGGGGATCAGCCGTTCCATCCAGCGGGCGGCCCAGGCCAGGGCCTGAAGGTCGCGGCGGAAGGCGCCCTCGATACCCGGCCGCAGGACCTTGACCGCGACGGTCCGGCCGTCGTCGGTCACTGCCCGATGGACCTGGGCCATGGAGGCGGCGGCCACCGGCTCGGCCTCGAATTGCGCAAACAAAGTGGTCAGCGGCCGGCCCAGATCGTCGGCGATGATGCGCTGGGCTTCGGCGGTGGCAAAGGGCGGCAGCCGGTCCTGCAGGCGGCTGAGGGCGGTGGCCACGCTCTCGCCGACCAGATCCGGGCGGGCTGCAAGGCTTTGCCCCAGCTTGATATAGGTGGGTCCCAGGCGGCCCAGGGCCAGGGCCAGGCGCTCGCCCTGGCTCTTGCCTTCCAGTTCGGCGCGCCGCCGCCGGCTGGGCAGGCGCAGGGCGAACAGCCGGCGCAGGGTGCGCGCGCTCCACGGCAGTTCGTCGGTCAGTTCCCGCGGGAACAGGGCGTCGTGGGCCGCCAGCTGGCGGGCGACCCCGAACAAACGCACGGCGTGTTGCAGCGCGTTGGTCATGTCCTAGAGACGCCAGGCCGAATGCAGGGCGGCAATGCCGCCGGTCAGGTTGCGCACCTGCACCCGGCCCAGGCCGGCCTCCCCGATCATCCGGGCAAAGCTGTCCTGGTCGGGAAAGCGGCGGATGCTCTCCACCAGATATTGATAGGCGGCGCCGTCGCCTGCCACCAATTGCCCGATGCGTGGAATGACGGCGAAGGAATAGCGTTCGTAGAGCTGGTCCAGCCCGGGCACCACGACCTTGGAAAACTCCAGGCACAGAAAGCGCCCGCCCGGCTTCAGCACCCGGCGTATTTCCGCCAGGGCCTTGGGGATCCGGGTGACGTTGCGGATCCCGAAGGCGATGGTGACGTGGTCGACGGCGGCATCGGGCAGGGGCAGGGCCTCGGCATCGCCGACCACCCAGTCGAGGCCCGAGCGGCCGCGGTCGAGCGCCCGGTCGCGGCCGACCGCGACCATCTCGGCATTGATGTCGACGACCGTCACCCGCGCCTGCGGCCCGGCCCGATCTTGAAAGCGGAAGGCAATGTCGCCGGTGCCGCCCGCCACATCCAGCAGGTGGCTGCCCGGCGGCGGATTCAGCCAGTCGATCAGGGCCGCCTTCCACAGGCGGTGCACGCCGCCCGACATCAGGTCGTTCATCACGTCGTAGCGCTTGGCCACGGCATCGAACACGCCGCGGACACGCCGTGCCTTGTCCCCGGCGGCGACGCGGGTGAAGCCGAAATGGGTCTCCTCGTCGGGCGCGCCCGCGGATCCCGCTGTGTCGTTGCTGTCCATCGCCGGGCACCATAGCCTTGGCTGCGCGCGCAAGCTAGGGTGGCCCAATGCCGGAACTGCCAGAAGTCGAGACGGTTTGCCGCGGCCTCGAGGCCGCCCTCCGCGGGCGCCGCCTGGCGCGGGTCGAAGTCCGCCGCGCCGATCTGCGCGTGCCCTTTCCCGCCGGCTTTGCGGAACGCCTGACCGGCCGCCGGGTGACGGCGATCCGCAGGCGGGCCAAATACATGCTGTGGGCGTTCGATGACGGCCAGGTGCTGATCGGCCATCTCGGCATGTCGGGGCGGATGGTGATCGGCGGCGGCGCGCCGCCGCCGCCCGGCCGCCACGACCATGTGCTGTTCGTGACCGACGACGGCGGCCATGTCGTGTTCAACGATCAACGTCGCTTCGGCCTGATGCTGCTCGACCACCAGGATACCCTCGAACACCATCCGCTGCTGGCCGGCCTGGGTCCCGAGCCGCTCGGCAATGGGTTCGACGGACCGACTCTGTCGGCCGCCCTGGCCGGCCGCCATACCCCGATCAAGGCGGCCCTGCTGGACCAGCGGGTGGTCGCGGGCCTGGGCAACATCTATGTCGCGGAGGCCCTGTTCCGCGCCCGCATCTCGCCCCGCCGCCAAGCCTATACGGTGGCGGGCGCGCGCGCCGAACGGCTGGTTCCGGCGATTCGCGCCGTCCTGGAAGAGGCCATTGCCAAGGGCGGCTCGACGTTGCGCGACTATGTCCAGGCGACCGGGGAGCTGGGCTATTTTCAACACGAATTCGCGGTTTACGACCGCGAGGGCGAGGCCTGCCGCAGCTGTCAGCGGGGCCTTGTCCGGCGCATCGTCCAGGCCAACCGCTCGACCTTCTACTGCGCCGCCTGCCAGCGTTAAGGCGCCCGGCCAACAGAGCAGGTGACGAGTGCCGCCGATGATCCCTATGATCGGCGCCATGATCCGCGCTCTCGTGCTGTCGTTCTGTCTCCTGTGCGGCGCCGCTGTGGCGGCCCCGGCGGCCGAGACCCGCTTCCTCTCCGGGCTCAACGACGTGCCCTTGATGGACGGCCTGGTCGAACTGCGCGAGCGGCAGACCCTGTTCGATGCGCCGGGCGGGCGGATCGTGGATCTCTATGCCGAGGGCGCGGTGCCGGCGGCCCGGATCATCGCCTTCTATGCCCAGAGCCTGCCCCAACTGGGCTGGTCGGTGGCGCCGGCGGGGGGCAAAGGCCCCTTGCGCCTCACCCGCGACGGCGAGAGCCTGGTCATCAGTGCCCGAACCGGGCCGACCACGCTTGTCCATTTTTCCCTGAAACCACGCTAATGGTGGGAGTTTCGATGGTTCTGACCTCAATCCTGGTCGAGCGTCGCGGGGCCGTGGGCCTCGTCACCCTCAACCGGCCCCAGGCCCTCAATGCCCTGAACAGCACCCTGCTGGGCGAGTTGCTCGGCGCCCTTGAGGCGTTCGAGCGCGAGGACGACATCGGCGCCGTGGTCATCACCGGCTCGGCCAAGGCGTTCGCGGCCGGCGCCGACATCCGGGAAATGTCCGGCCAGTCCTTTGCCGAGGTGTTTTCCAGCAACCTGTTCGCCGATGCCCATGACCGCTTCGTCCGGCTGCGCAAGCCGATCGTGGCGGCCGTGGCGGGCTTCGCCCTGGGCGGCGGCTGCGAACTGGCGATGCTGTGCGACTTCATCATCGCCGCCGATACCGCCAGGTTCGGCCAGCCCGAGATCACTCTGGGGGTGATCCCCGGCCTGGGCGGCAGCCAGCGCCTGACCCGCTTCGTCGGCAAATCCAAGGCGATGGAGATGTGCCTGACCGGCCGCATGATGGACGCGGCGGAAGCCGAGCGCAGCGGCCTGGTCAGCCGGGTGGTCCCGGCCGACACCCTGATCGACGTCGCCATCGAAGCCGCGGCGTCGATCGCCGCCAAGTCCCGGCTCTCGGTGATGATGGCGAAAGAGGCGGTCAACCGGGTCTATGAGGCGAGCCTCAGCGAGGGCGTTGTCCTGGAGCGCCGGCTGTTCCATGCGCTGTTCGCGACCGAAGACCAGAAGGAGGGCATGGCCGCCTTCCTTGAGAAGCGCAAGCCGGTGTTCAAAAATCGCTGAGCGGCCGGCTGTGGGTTGCCCGGTAAATTGCACCGCAGCCGCGTTGACGGCCAGGGCGGATGGTGCTAGGTGTCCGCCCTCGTTTCAGGCGGCAGATTACACGGTCAAGGACTAGACATGGCGAACACGGCATCGGCCAAGAAGCGCGTTCGCGTCACGGAACGCCGCACGGCGGTCAATGGCGCGCGTATTTCGCGTATCCGCACCTATATCAAGAAGGTCGAGGCCGCATTGGCCGCGGGCGACACCACCGGGGCCAAGGCAGCCTTCGCCGCCGCCGAGCCTGAAATCATGCGCGGGGTCAGTGCCGGTGTGCTTCACCGCAACACCGCTGCGCGCAAGGTCTCGCGGCTCGCCCAGCGGGTCAACGCCCTGGCGGCGCCCCAGACCTGATCGTCTCTCCGGCGCTGCCGGAGCGACTTCCCCCTCCGGCGGTGCCGGAACGACGTCCAGCGACACGGCCCGCCACCTGGCGGGCCGTGTCGTTATGGGTGCCGGGTGGTTCGGCCCGTTGCCCCTGCCGAATGGGTGTTCGCGGTTCGGTCCCGTTGCACCCTCGGTTCGGCGTTGCTATGGTGTCGATCCCTGTCGGGCGGACGGGGTGCAAATACTAGAGGGCAAGGCAAAATACGGCGCGTGGTCTTTCTCGGCGCGCTCGTAAGATTGCGTTTTACTTTGCTAATCATGTATTTGCGGCGGGGCAACCGATGTTGCCGCTGAGGGTCCGGGCGAGCGCGGAAGCCGGTTCGTCAGGCTCTTGCCGATCGCCGAACGCATTTGGGTGGCGCCGGGAGGTCGGCCCGCCGGACGTGTTCGCTGTTCGCGCCAGGTGACGGGGAGATGGAGTTGGCGGGCTATCAGGGTGACGTTGTCCCGGCCGAGGCGTGGGCGATGCTGAAAAGCGATCCGCAAGCTCGCCTGGTCGACGTCCGCAGCGAAGCGGAATGGGCCTTTGTCGGGGTTCCGGAGCTTGCCGCGTTGGGCCGCCGTCCGCTGCTGGTGCCGTGGATGACGTTCCCGGGGATGGTGCGCAATACCGACTTTCTCGGCGACCTGGAACGCGAACTGGCGGCCGGCGGCTACCAGCGCGGTGCGCCCCTCCTGTTCATGTGCCGCTCCGGCGCCCGGTCGCGGGCGGCTGCGATCGCCGCGACGGCGGCCGGCCTGGCGCCGGCCTATAATGTGGCGGAGGGGTTCGAAGGCGACCTCGACGAACAGAGGCATCGCGCTGCGGTCGGCGGCTGGAAACAGGCCGGCCTGCCCTGGACGCAAAGCTGATCGGTACCCATGGCTCCGGGGGCGGGGCGTGGCGCTGGGCGGATTGGATCACATGGGCGACGCTCCTTGCGGGGTCGTCTGACGGGCGGGCGGAATGGTCGAGGGCAACCTTATGGATGCGGCCTGGGTGGGTGTGAAGAAGCGCCTTCGCCTGGAACTGGGCGACAATACCTACCAGAGCTGGATCGCCCCGCTGGGGGTCGGCGGGCTGGCCGAGGGCGAACTGGTGCTCTACGTCCCGACGCCGTTTTTCGGCGACCATGTCCGGTCGCATTTCCTCGACCGCCTGACGGCGCTGTGGCGGGCCGAGCAGCCCGTGGTGCGCAAGGTCGTGGTGAAGGTTCGTCCGCGCCAGGGCCTGGCCAAGGCCCCTGCTGCGGCTCTGCCGGCCGCCGTCACCGCCGTCGCCGCGCCGGCGGCCGCGATAAAGGTGATGAAGGCGGTGTCGGCAATGCCGGCCGCGGCCTCCGAGAAAGACATCGCCGGGGTCGGCGCGCCGCTCGATCAGCGCTTCACTTTCGACAATTTCGTGGTCGGCAAGTCCAACGAGCTGGCTTATGCCGCCGCCCGGCGGGTGACCGAAAGCGCCGCGGTGAATTTCAATCCGCTGTTCCTGTACGGCGGGGTCGGGCTGGGCAAGACCCATCTGATGCACGCCATCGCCTGGGGCATCTGCGAGCGCGATCCCGGTCGCCGGGTGATCTACCTGTCGGCCGAGAAATTCATGTACCAGTTCGTGCGCGCCATCCGTCACAACGATCAGATGGCGTTCAAGGAACAATTCCGCTCGGTCGACGTGCTGATGATCGACGACGTCCAGTTCATCTCGGGCAAGAACTCCACCCAGGAGGAGTTCTTCCATACCTTCAATGCCCTGGTCGATCACAACCGGCAGATCATCATCTCGGCCGATCGCTCGCCGACCGATCTGGAGGGCATCGAGGAACGCATCCGCTCGCGCCTGGGCTGGGGGCTGGTCGCCGATATCCACCCCACGGACTACGAACTGCGCCTGGGCATTCTGCAATCGAAGATCGAGAGCCTGCGCAAGGTCGAAGTCCCCAAGCGGGTGACCGAGTTCCTGGCGGCGCGGATCACCTCCAACGTCCGGGAACTGGAAGGCGCGCTCAACCGGGTCGTTGCCTATGCCGAACTGGTCGGGCGTCCGATCGCTGTCGAAATGGCCCAGGATGTGCTGCAGGACCTGCTGCGGGCCAATGACCGGCGCATCACCATCGACGATATCCAGC
The DNA here is from genome assembly GCA_021774355.1 of Alphaproteobacteria bacterium. GTDB lineage: Bacteria > Pseudomonadota > Alphaproteobacteria > Zavarziniales > Zavarziniaceae > JAJFJE01. The sequence goes on along the minus strand of JAJFJE010000260.1, from coordinate 476 downwards.
GCAAGGTCGCCGAGTATTACGGCGTGCGCATGAACGAAATGCTGTCGGCCCGGCGGGCCCGGGTGATCGCCCGGCCACGCCAGGTGGCGATGTACCTGGCCAAGCAACTGACGTCCCGCTCGCTGCCCGAAATCGGCCGGAAATTCGGCGGCCGGGATCACACGACGGTCATCCATGCGGTGCGCAAGGTCGAGGAATTATGCGGCGCAGACAGCGCCTTCCACGAGGAAATCGTCAGCCTGAAGCGGATGCTCGAAGCGTGATCCGCAGGCCGTCACGGCGACTCGGTAAAGCGCATCCTGCGCCCGAACCGGGTGCAACCTGCGGCGGGTCTTGCGTCTGCGCAAAATATATCAATTAATTCAACAGCTTGATATCCTTGAAATTGGCGCTGTCAGGGGCTCCCGAGTTTGCTAAAGTCCGCGTCCGTGTAAGTGGCGCCGCCTGGCGTCGCTCGGGCACGGGACGGCGGGCTC
>JAJFJE010000259.1 GCA_021774355.1 Alphaproteobacteria bacterium | reverse complement strand
AGATTTATGCCTTGAGCCATCAACATGCGGTGCAGTCTGAGAAAACGCTGCATATGGCCAAGTCGCTTGATGATGCAGGCGCCCGTCTGATGGCTATCCTCGAAACTGTGATGCACGAGTTGGAAGTTGATAGCGGCGGCGCGCCGGCCGAGCTACCAGATCTGACCGAGCCGCCGACGTCAGACGCATCGTAGACGAAACGAGAAATTTCAAAACGAAAGAGCGGGCCATCACATCAAGTGATGGCCCGCTCTTTTTATTTAGACGCCTATTTAGCAAGTGACAGGCTTACCACTTCGACTTCAAGCTAACCGAGACGATATCAACGGCCGCGTCCGAGGTGCCCGTGATTGTGGATGCTGGCAGAACAGGATTTGTCAGGGTTTGGCGTGTAAAGTCTCCGTCCTCGATGAACACATGAGTGTAAGCGAAGTCGACTTCCATGCTGTTGGTGATGCGCATCGTTGCACCGCCGCTGAGCCACACGCGGTCGGCGTCAGGTATTGTTACGATGCGTTTTTCCGGACTGTCGACCGGTGAGATCTCATAAGCCACACCGGCGCGCAGAGTAACGGTTGGCGAGTAATCGTACTCACCACCCAGTGCAAAGAACCAGCCGTCATCCCAATTCGCCGGAATGGTTCCAACCGTGCCGCCGGCTGCAACAGGGCCGGTCAGGACGGTCGCACCATTTTGTTTTGAGACAACTGTCAGGTCCTCAAAGCGGCTCCAGTTCGACCACTCCACGGTTCCGAGCAAGCGTGTTCTCGGCGCAATGGCCTGGCGGATACTCAAAGTTACGATGTCCGGCAAGTCGACGTCGGCTTCCGCCGCAATGTTCAAAGCTGTGCCATTGGTTGTGAAATTACCGTCAAGCGTATGGCTCAAACGAGAGCGGTAACCGAGGCCGATGCTTGTGCCAGATGATGGCTGCAACAAGATCCCTGCTGTCGCGCCAAAGGCAAAGTCATCACCGTCGAAGTACGTGGTCAGACCTTGCGGTACACCGGTTGCAAATTTTAGGCTGCCATCGGCGTATTGAACCTGGAGACCAGCACCTAGCAAAACGCCTGGCGCAATCTTGTAGGCCAGAGTTGGGTTGGCATTGAGCGTGAACAGCTTCGTCGAGCGACCGAGTTGCGCACCGCGGTAGTTCACATTGTCAGGCTTGGTAGAAAGACCGAATCCACTGTTGAGACCAAAACCGATCCAAAGGTCTGGGCTCAGCTGATAGTTGCCGTAGCTAGCACCGACCAATGCAAGCTGGCCAATATTGCCGGACGATGGGTCGGCCGCGTTAAGCGCGGCCTGGATCGCTGGCACAACGTTCGTGGCTGAATTAACGTCGATTTCCGCGCGCGGAATGATCAAAGAGTTGTGGGACTCTGTGTTCATACCGTTTTTGGCGCCGGTTGCTGCCGGGTTCCAGAAAATCGAACTCAAATCGCCACCCGCGGCTGAGCCGGCAAACGACGCGCCCTGACTGGAGACAGACTGTTCGCGAATGGCAAAACCGCCCGCCATCGTCTCACCCGCAAACGCCTCAATCGCGACCACCGAGACGCAGGCACACATCACCTGGCTGAGTTTTGTTTTGCAACTGGTGCACGTCATAGCTTCAGACCCCCTTGTTTCGCCGACCTTATGCGCTGTTCTGCCTGCAAATTTCTTCGAACAGAACGCCAGGTTGCAGCGTATAAATTCTGGTGTTCGGCTGGTGCACTGTGATGCGCATAACTACAGGGGAACGAAGCCTCCAGCAGTTTGTTGCCGACCCATGCGTTGGCTCGACATTAGTCCGATGCCACGGCCATCACCATGAAAAACCGTAGTATTTCCGGTGTCTGAGAAGCGTTTTGGAAAAGCCACTGTGGCATCTGCGACACTTTTGCGCTGAACAATTGCGCACAGGAAGATGAAGCTAAGTGCTTTGAACTTCAGGCAAAAAGAAAGCCGATCCGCGACCTACGCAGGATCGGCTCTCTGAAATGAGTTCATGGAGTCTTCGCCCCCCGTGAACTCTGCCCCCCCAGGCAGGTAAGCGCTGTAGAGCGCTCGAACCGCCGAAACATTAGCCAGTACTTCACAGAGGGCACAAGAGTTTCCAGCCACATCCATGTTGTTGTTGCGACATGAGGTGCCTTGTAGTCACACATACAATTAGGCGTCACGCTGAGCAGTTGCGGTGCATTCTCTTGTGTCTGGCTAGCACTTCGCGAGACCAATGGCGATGCGCGTAACGGCTAGGCCCTGCGGTGCAATGTTAATGCTCTGCTTGCACGACGTCGTGGTCATCGTCATCGCCGCAGAAAAATCAGCGCCGCGGATGGCAAGATTGAACCCCTTATTGGTGACACGTCCAGAAACGGATCCCGACGACGAGCGAATGCGTTCAGACCAGGTTCCATTGACCGCTGACGAAGTGACTTTCAATTTACCAACAACATCGATCTTATAACCTTTACTGGCGCACCTGAGATTCTGTCGGATGTCTTTGCCGGAATTCTCGACGAAGTATGTCGCGACGCATTTCAGCCGCTCCTTCGCGCCTCCCTGATGAGTGACGGAACCCCATCCTGTCCAACGCCCAGGTAGTTTGCCAATCGGATCTGCTGCCGCGCCTGCAAACGTTGCTCCAACTGCAATGCCGACAATCGAAAGCCGCCTCAGCCATCTCGCCGTATGCATCATCATTTTCATGGTCATTCCGTCCCTGTATTCCGGTCGCGGCAATTTAAGCACCCAGAAACACCACTCTTGACGAAAAACACG
>JAJFJE010000258.1 GCA_021774355.1 Alphaproteobacteria bacterium | reverse complement strand
CAGGGCGATGGCCTCTGGAGACCGGTCGACCTGGGCGCGCCACAGGCGGTCGATGGTCGCCGGGTCCGGGCCGGGCACCACCGGTCCGGCCAGCACCGTGCCCTGGCCGACCGCCAGCCGGCCGACCGGCATGTCGGGTGCGGCTACGGCCTGAGCGGCCAGATGGCGCAGGCCGTCCGCCACCGCGGCAACCTGGGCGGCCGGGAACTGGGCCGCGTCGTGGGGAAAGGTGATCGTCAGGACCGCGCCGGTCTGAACCACCAGGCCGAACGGATAGTTCGCCGCCTCGGCCGTGTCGACCGCCGCGACCCGGAACCCCAGCCCCGGGGGCGGGGCCGCCGGGGGGTAGTTCTCGACCACCAGCAGATGGTCGAACAGGTCGCGGGACGGGCCGGCCGCCTGGATCTCCGCCAGGCCCAGGTGGTCATGGGCAAGCCCCGCCTGGGCCTGGGCCTGGAGCCGCTGCAGCAGGCCGGAAAAGGGCTCGTCGTGGTCCAGGCGGACGCGCACCGGCAGGGTGTTGATCAGCATCCCCACCAGGCGTTCGACCCCGGCACCGGCGACCGAGCGGCCCGAGACAACGGTGCCGAAGACGACATCCTCACGGTCGCTCCAGCGCCCCAGAACGATGCCCCACAATGCCTGGAGCAGAATATTGAGGGTGACCCCCAGGCGCCGCACCAGCGCCGCCAGGGCAGCGCTCTCCGCCGCATCGAAGGCGATGCTGTGGCCGGCCGGCCGGGGCGGGCCGCCGGGCCCCAGGCGCGGCAGGCCGGCGGCGCCGTCATAGCCGTCAAGCACCCCCGCCCAATAGGCCCGGGCGGCCCCGTCGTCCCGCCGCGCCAGCGCCCGAAGATAGGGCTCCGGGTCGCCGGGCGGTGGCAGTTCGGCCGCCCGGCCGGCATAGAGCGCCGCGAATTCCTCCAGCACCAGGGCGCCGGACCAGCCGTCGAGCAGGATATGGGGATGGCTCCACACCAGTTGCCATTGCCCCGGGCCGCGTTCGAACAGGCGCAGCCGGATCAGCGGATCGGCGCCCAGGTCGAAGCCGCGCAGGCGGTCTGCGGCACACCAGGCCGCCACGTCCCCGGCGGTCGCCCCCCGGGTGCATGCGAAATCGACCATTTGCTCGGTCAGCACGATCTGTACCGGGCGGGCCGTGCGCTGATAGTCGAACAGGGCGCGCAGCAGGGGGTGGCGGGCCAGCACCTGGTTCCAGGCGGCCTGGCAGCGGCCCGGATCGACCACGCCGTCCAGGGTGAAGACGACCTGGCGGTGATAGGGCGAGGGGCCGGCCGCCGCCAGGTCGTGGAACAGCATGCCCTGCTGCAGCGGGCGCAGGGGGTAGACCCGCGCCACCCGCTCCCGCGCCAGGGCCGCCAGGGCCCTATTCGCCACCGAACAGCCCCTGATATTCGGCCGGGTCGAGGGCGACCGGGGAGTCGGCCGCGTCCTCCATTTCGGTCCAGCCCGCCTGGGCCGCCAGCCGGGCGGCCACCGCCGCCAGGGTCGGGGCCGCCAGGAACTCGCGCATCTCGATCTGGTAGCCGGCCTGGCGCAGCCGCCCGACCAGTTGGATCGCCTTGATCGAATCGCCGCCCAGTTCGTAGAAGCGGTCGTCCCGGCTGAAGCCGCCGCATCGCAGGATATCGCGCCAGATCGGCGCCAGGGCCGCTTCCAGCGGCGTCTCGGCCGCGACCTCGCCGGTCACCGGGGCGACGGGCGGCAAGGCGGCATGGTCGATCTTGCCGCTGGCGGTCAGCGGCAGGGCTTCGAGCAGCATCCAGTGGGCCGGGATCATGTACTCCGGCAGGGTCCAGGCAAGCGCCCGCCGCAGGGCGTCCGCGGCGACGGCATCGGCCGGGGCGACATAGGCGGCCAGCGCCGCCGCCCCGCCATTGCGGTGCAGGACGACGGCGGCCTGGGCGACCCCCGGCTGGCGCGCCAGGACCCGCTCGATCTCGCCCAGTTCCACCCGGTGGCCGCGCAGTTTCACCTGGCCGTCGCTTCGCCCGAGGTAGCCGATCGTGCCATCGGCATTGACCACGCCCCGGTCGCCGCTGCGATAAAGCCGGTCGCCGGGGATGAAGGGATGGGGCATGAAGGCCGCCTCGGTCAGCGCCGGCGCCCCCAGATAGCCGCGGGCGAGGCCGGCCCCGCCGATATGGATCTCGCCGGGGACCCCCACCGGGCACAGGCGCCCCCGGCCGTCGAGCACGACCAGGCTGGCATTGGCGATCGCCCGGCCGATCGGAACGGGGCCGTCCGCCTCGGGGGCGACCTGGTGCCAGCTGGCGCAGACCGTGGTCTCGGTGGGGCCATAGGCGTTGACATAAGTGAGCCGGCGGGCGAGGCGGCGGGCCCGCTCGGCCTCCGGCGCCTCGCCGGCGGTGATCAGTAGTTCCAGGGGATCCAGGGCGGCGTCGGGCAGTTCCGCCAGATAGGCCGGCGGCAGCGTCGCCACCGAGACCTGGTGTTCGGCGAGATAGGCGGCCAGGCGCGCCGGGTCGGCGATGCGCTCCGGCGGTGCCACCACCAGGGTGGCGCCGTTGAGCAGGGCCATGACCATCTCCCAGATGCTGGCGTCGAAAGCGGCGGGCGCGAATTGCAGCACCCGGTGGCGCGGGGCGATCGCCAGCCCGTGTCGCTGGGCCAGGGCCAGATTGACCGCCCCCCGATGATCCAGCAGCACGCCCTTGGGGCGGCCGCCGGAGCCCGAGGTATAGATCACATAGGCGAGGCTGTCGGGCGCCGCCGCCCGGTCCGCCGACGCCGCGGCCGGGCCGTCGCCCAGGGTCGTCAGGTCGATGGTTTCGAGCCCGGGCAGCAGCCCCGGGTCCGCGCCGGCAAGGACCAGGCAACCCATTCCCGCCTCGGCCGCCATCAG
>JAJFJE010000257.1 GCA_021774355.1 Alphaproteobacteria bacterium | reverse complement strand
CCGTTGCCCTCGCCTTGCCGCCGGGCGCCGACTATATCGCCAGTTGCCTCGGCGTGCTCAAGGCGGGCGGGGTCTTCGCTGCCCTCGACCTCGAACAGCCGCCGCGGCGTTGCGCAACCGTTCTGGGCCGCCTGCGTCCCCGCGCCGTGGTCACCGATGCCGCCGGATCGGCCCTGCTGGCCGCGCTTCCGGATGCGGCGCCCGAGGGCGTGGTCGTGTGGGGTCCCCAGGGCGCCCTCGAGGCGGCGGAAGCGCCTTGCCCCGAGGGCGTTCCCGGCCTCGACGCCCCGGCCTATGCGGTGTTCACCTCCGGCTCGACCGGGGAGCCCAAGGCGATCCTCGGCTCCCACCAGGCGCTGCATCATTTCATCGCCTGGGAGGTCGCGGAATTGGAGGCCGGGCCGGGCCTGCGGGTTGCCAATCTGGCGCCGCCCAGCTTCGACGTCAGCCTGCGCGACATCTTCCTGCCCCTGGCCGCCGGCGGCACGGTCTGCGTGCCCGACCCGGCCCTGCGCGGCGATGGCGCCGGCCTTGCGGCCTGGCTGGCGGCGGCCCGGGTGGCGGTGGTCCATGCCGTGCCCAGCCTGTTCCGCCAGGTCCTGGCCGCGCTCGAAGGCGCGGGCGAGGGGCTGCCCGATCTCCGTCACCTGCTGTTTGCCGGCGAGCTGCTGCGCGGCGGCGATGTCGCTCGGGCCCGCGCCGCGCTGGGCGGGGCAGTGACCATCCGCAACCTCTATGGGCCATCGGAAACCACCCTCGCCAAATTCTCCCTGACCCTCGGCGCAGCGCTTCCCGACGCCGCGCGGGCGGTGCCGGTCGGCCGGCCCTTGCCGGGGGTGGGGGTGGTCGTGGTCAAGGACGGCCGGCCGGCCCCGGACGGCGCCATCGGCGAGGTCTGGATCGCACCGCCGTTCCGCCCGCTCGGCTATCTCGACGATCCCGCCCGCACGGCCGAGAGCTTCGTCGCGGCGCCGCCGGCCCTGGGTGGGGCGGGGCTGTACTACCGCAGCGGCGATCTCGGCCGGCTGCTGGCGGACGGCGTGCTCGAGATCTGCGGCCGTCTGGACGGCCAGGTAAAGATCAACGGCATCCGGGTCGAACTGGCCGAAGTCGAGGCCGCCGTGCTCACATGCGCCGGCATCGACCAGGCAGCGGTCCTGGCCCTGCCCCGGGCCGACGGCGACCTGGCGCTGGCCTGCTATTACACGGACCGGCAGCCGGTCCCGGTCGAGGCCCTGCGCGAGCACCTGGCCCTCGACCTGCCCCGGGGCCTGATCCCCGCCTTTTTTCTCCGGCTCGACGCCTTCCCGCTGTCGCTCAACGGCAAGATCGACCGCCGGGCGCTGCCCCGGCCGGAGGAACTGGTCGCCGACCGCATCCCCTATGTGGCGCCTGTGGGGCCGACGGAGAGCCGCATTGCCGCGATCTGGGCCGAGGTGCTGGGCCTTCCCCGGGTCGGCGCCGGCACGCCCTTCTTTGCCATCGGCGGTGACAGCCTGCGGGCGATCCGGGTGCTTGCCCGGATCAACCAGGCGTTCGACGCCCACCTGACGATCGCCGGCTTTTTCGCCGGGCCCACCGTGCGTGCGCTGGCCGCCATCCTGGACGGCAAAGCGGGCGGGGCCGGGGCGGTCATTCCGGCCATGCCGCCGGCGGCCGACTATCCCCTGTCCCATGCCCAGCGCCGGCTTTGGGTGCTGGACCAGATGGGCGGCCATCCGGCCGCCTATAGCCTGCCCGCGTCCTACCGCATCGACGGGCCGTTGGACGGCGACGCCGTGGCCGCCGCCTTCGCCGCCCTGGTCGCCCGCCACGAGGTCTTGCGCACGGTCTTCGTGACGGTCGACGGCGAGCCCCGCCAGAAAATTCTCGCGGCGCCGGAGTTCCGGGTCGAACGCCAGGATCTGTCGGCGGCGCCCGACCCGGAACGGCAGGCGCGGGCGCTCGCCCGGTGCCATGGGGAACGGCGCTTCGATCTGGCCCGCGGCCCCCTGCTGGCCGTCAGCCTGTTGCACCTGGGACCTGAAGCCCATGTCCTGCTGGTCAATATCCATCACATCGTCGCCGATGCCTGGTCGGTCTCGGTGATGATCGACGAACTGGCCCGGCTGATGGCGGGCGCCGAATTGCCGCCCCTGCGCCTGCATTACCGGGACTATGCGTCGTGGGAGCGGGAATATCTGGCAACCCCGGCGGCGGCAGCGACCCGGGCCTGGTGGCACCGCCAGCTGACTCCCCCGCCCGAGCGGCTGGCACTGCCAGGCGACCGCCCGGCCCCCAGCCTGCCCAGCCTGTGCGGTGCCCGCTTGGGCCGCGCCCTCGACCCCGCCACCATCGCCGCCCTGCGCGCCCAAGCCGGGGCGGCCGGCAGCAGCCTGTTCAGCGGCCTGCTGGCGGTGCTGTCCGCACTGCTCGCCCGCTATAGCGGACAGGATGATCTGGTGGTCGGGACCCCGGTCGCCGCCCGGGACGAGGCCGAACTGGACGGCCAGGTCGGCTTCTATGTCAATACCTTGCCGCTGCGCCTGACGGTGGCGCCGGCGGATGGCCTGGCCGTCGCCATGGCCAAGGTCGGGGAGGTGCTGATCGGTGCCCTCGACCATCGGCGCTATCCCTTCGACCGCCTGGTCGAGGACCTGGAACCGGCCCGCGATGCCAGCCGGCCGCCCCTGTTCGACGTCATGGCGGTGTACCAGGAGGCCGGCCAGCGCCGGTTCGCCCTGGACGGCGCCCGGGTCAGCCCGTTTGCCGCCGGCCCGGGCATCGCCAAATTCCCCCTGACCGTCGAATTCATCGAGGGCGACGACGGGCTGCGCCTCGAACTGGAATATGCCACCGACCTGTTCGACGCGCCGCGGATGGCGCGCTTTGCCGACCACCTCCAGGCCCTGCTGGCGGCCGCGGTCGCGGCTCCGGCCACGGCACTCGGCGACCTCGAGATCATGACGGCCGCGGAGCGCGAACGGCTGCTGGGGGTGGGACCGGCCCAGCCCCTGCCGGATACGACCATCGACGGCCTGTTCGCCGAATGGGTGGCCGCGGACCCCGACCACCCGGCAGTGATCTGCGAGGCGGTCTGCCTCAGCTATGGCACCCTGGCCGCCCGCGCCGCGCGCCTGGCCGCGGCCTTGTACGCCGCCGGTCTCGCCCCCGGCGCGGTGGTGGGGGTCCTGGTGCCCCGGAGCGAATATCTGCCGGTGGCCTTCCTCGGCGTCGTTCGGGCGGGTGGTGTCTACCTGCCCCTCGATCCGGCGGCGCCGGCCGAACGGCTGCGCCTGATGGC
>JAJFJE010000256.1 GCA_021774355.1 Alphaproteobacteria bacterium | reverse complement strand
CAATGGCAATTTTGCCGCGGGCCTGCGGCCCGCCTGGTGGGTCCTGGCCGGCACCCTGGGCCTTGCCGGCTGCGCCCTGCCCTGGCGCCGCCTTCAGCGCAGCAGCAGGCGCAGCAGCCACTCCATGGCACGGCCATAGGGCGGCCGGGCGAGAAAACCGAAATTGAGCCGGGCCTGCTGGAACACAGCCCGCTTGTGGCTGAAGCTCTCGAAGCCCTCCCGGCCATGATAGGCGCCCATGCCTGAAGCACCGACGCCGCCGAACGGCAGGTCGTCCTGGGCCACCTGCAGCATGGTCTCGTTGATGGCGACGCCGCCCGATATGGTGCCGTCCAGCACCCGCCGCTGGATCGCCTTGTCCGCGGAATAGAGATAGAGCGCCAGGGGCCGCGGCTTGCCGTTGATATAGGCCAGGGCCTCGTCCAGCGCGCCATAGGTCCGGACCGGCAGCAGCGGGCCGAAGATCTCCTCCTGCATCACCGCCATGTCGTCGGTCGCGTCGAGGATCAGGGTGGGCGGGATCTTGTGGCTGGCCTGCTGGGCAAACTGTTCCCCGGCCGGATTGAGTTCGACCAGGGTGGCTCCCTTGGCGGCGGCATCGTCCAGCAGCCCCCGCAACCGCTCGTAATGCCGGCGGTTGATGATCGAGCTGTAATCCGGATTGTCCCTCAGCGTCGGATAGAGCCGCCCGACCGCCGCCCGGACCAGGTCGACAAAGCGATCGCGGGCGGCAATCGGGACCAGGGCATAATCCGGCGCCACACAGGTCTGGCCGGCATTCATCAGCTTGCCCACCGCGATGCCCGCGGCGGCCTGTTCGAGCGACGCGTCCGGGGCCACCAGAACCGGCGACTTGCCCCCCAGTTCCAGGGTTACCGGCACCAGATTCTCGGCGGCCGCGCGCATCACCTGGCGGCCCACCGCGGTCGCGCCGGTGAACAGCAGGTGGTCGAAGGCCAGGCCGGAAAAGGCCACCCCAGTCTCGGCCCCGCCCAGAACCACAACCAGTTCTTCCGGGGGGAAGGCCGCTTCCAGCACTGATTTCAACAGCGCCGACGTGCGGGGCGTGAACTCCGACGGCTTCAGCATCACCCGGTTGCCGGCGGCCAAGGCGGCCGCCAGGGGCCCGAAAGCGAGGAACACGGGATAGTTCCAGGGCGCGATGACGCCCACCACGCCGACCGGCTGAAACTCGACCCGGACCCGCGCCGGCAGGGAATTCAGCGACGTCCGCCGACGCTGGGGGCGCATCCATCCCCGCACTTCGCGGCTGGCGTATTTGACCGCCTCGAGGGAGGTGAGGATATCCACCAGCAGAGTCTCGTGGCGAGACCGATGACCGAAATCGGCCGCCGCAGCGGCGACAAAATCCTCGCGGTGGGCGAGCAGGATCGCCTTCAGCCTGGCCAGTCTTGCACGGCGGGTCGCCAGGTCCGGCACCCCGTCGGCCAGGAAGGCCCGGCGCTGCCGGTCGAGCAGCGATTGCAGGTCGGCAGATGCCGGGTCGCCCGGATCCCGGGCTATGCGCGCCGCAATGGCCATGGTCGGTCCTCCCGACGCCGGTTAATCCGACAATTTGTCATATTTTTATGCAAAACAGCTTGGCGTGCAATAGGCGTTGCGCGGGCCGGTGTCGGATGCCCGTTCCCGACGGTCGTGCCGGGGTCTCAAATATTTCATATTGCAGTGCAGCATTTTTGGTTGACGAAACCCTGTCCCGGTCCTATCTACCATCCATGCTGCACCGCACAATAATTTCACGGTGCCGTGCCACTGTCCGGACGTCCCCTGGACAAGGCATCAGTGCCCAGCTTTCGAGGACGGAGAACTGCAATGGCGAACACCCATAAATCCAAATCTGCGACCCCCGATGCCGCGCCTGCCACCGCGGCCGTCGAGCCCGTGGTGGCGGCTGTCGAAGCAGGCATCGCCGCAACCGGCGCCGCTGTCGAACAGGGCCTCGACGCTGCCGCAGCGCACTTCGACAAATCCGTCGAAGTGACCCGCGAACAGGTCGCCGACGCGGCTGCCAAGGTTGAAACCGGCACCAAGCGCGTGGTCGGTCAGGCCAAGGCGAATTTCGAGCGTGCCGCCGACTGGAGCCGGAAGCACCTGGCGACGGCGCGCGACGGCTATAAGGAAGCCCTCGCCTTCTCCCACGAGACCGCAGGTGACCTGACGGCAGCGGGCAAGGCGGCGAGCACCGGCGCAAAGGCCGTCGGCGAAGCCCTGGTGTCCTTTGCCAAGGCGACCGGCGAGGCCAATGTCGATGCCGTGCGCAAGCTGTTCAAGGCAAAGAGCCTGTCGGATGTCGTCACCCTTCAGGGGCTCTATACCAAGACGGCGCTGGAGGTCTATGTGGCCCACGCCACCCGGATCAACCAGACGGCGGCCGATGCGGTTCGCCAACTCGCCGAGCCCCTGCATCATCGCCTGGCGGCGGTCGCCTCCAAGGTCGATAAGAGCCGCGTTGCCGCCTGACCTCCTCAGCGGACCGGCCACGTGCTAGGTGAAGGGGCGGCGCTTGCCGCCCCTTTTGCTTTGCCCCGACAGGATCATCATGACCTACGCCGTCGGCCTGAATCTCGAAGCGGGCCTTGTTTTTGCCGCTGACACCCGGACCAATGCCGGGGTCGACCATTTGTCCAGCTTCAAAAAGGTCACCGTGTTCGAGACCCCGGGGGAACGGGTACTGGTCCTGATGGGGGCCGGTAATCTCTCGGTGACCCAATCGATCATCGGCCAGTTGCAGGCCTGGCGAACCGCGCCGGCACGCGGCCGCAGCGGTAGCCGCAAGGCGCGCTCGCTCGACCATGCCGCCAACATGTTCGAGGCGGCGCGCATCGTCGGCGCCGCCGTGCGCGAAGTCGACGCGCTGGACGGGGCGGCCCTCGAGGCCCATGGCTCGAGTTTCAATCCGACCCTGATCCTGGGCGGCCAGATCAAGGGCGAGCCGCCGCGCCTGTTCCTGATCTATTCGGCCGGCAACTTCATCGAAAGCAGCGACGAGACCCGTTACTTTCAGATCGGCGAAACCAAATACGGCAAGCCGATCATTGTGCGCGTGCACCAGCCTGACATGAGTTTTGAAGAT
>JAJFJE010000255.1 GCA_021774355.1 Alphaproteobacteria bacterium | reverse complement strand
GTTCCACCGCCGCCCACCTGACCCAGGGCCTGGCCGAGCTGGTCTGTTCCAATTCGTTCCGTTCCGACGATGCCGCATCGAACGCCGTCGGCCTGCTGCACGAGGAGATGCGCCGCGCCGGCTCGTTGATCATGGCCGCGGCCGACGCCCACAAGGTACCCGCGGGCGGCGCCCTGGCGGTCGACCGGGAGGGCTTTTCCGCGGCCGTCGAAGCCGCCCTGGCGGGCGAGCCCCTGGTCGACATCCGCCGCGAGGAAGTGGCCGGTCTGCCGCCGGCCGCGTGGTCGAACGTCGTGGTCGCCACCGGCCCGCTGACCTCGCCGCCCCTGGCCGAGGCGGTGCGCCAACTGACCGGCGAGGACAGCCTGGCCTTTTTCGACGCGATCGCCCCGATCGTGCACAAGGACAGCATCGACTTCAGCCGCGCCTGGTATCAGTCCCGTTACGACAAGGCCGGCCCGGGCGGCGACGGCGCCGATTACATCAACTGCCCGCTGGAACGGGACGAGTACGACGCCTTCGTGGCCGCCGTGGTGGCCGGCGACAAGACGGAGTTCAAGGACTGGGAGGCCACGACGCCCTATTTCGAGGCCTGCCTGCCGATCGAGGTGATGGCGTCGCGGGGGCCCCAGACCCTGCGCTTCGGGCCGATGAAGCCGGTTGGCCTGACCGATCCGCGCAGCGGCCGGCGGCCCTGGGCGGTGGTCCAGTTGCGCCAGGACAATGCCCTGGGCACGCTTTACAACATGGTCGGCTTCCAGACCAAGCTGCGCCACGGCGAACAGGCCCGCATCTTCCGCCTGATCCCGGGCCTCGAACAGGCCGAATTCGCCCGCCTGGGCGGCCTGCACCGCAACACCTTCCTCAACAGCCCGCGTCTGCTCGACCCTACCCTGCGCCTCAAGGCCCGGCCCGCCCTGCGCTTCGCCGGCCAGATCACCGGCGTCGAAGGCTATGTGGAAAGTGCCGCCATGGGCCTGCTGGCCGGGCGCTTCGCCGCCGCCGAAGCCCTGGGCGCGGTGCCTGCGACGCCGCCCGCCACGACCGCCCTGGGCGCCCTGCTGGCCCATGTCACAGGCGGCGCCGATGCCCGGAGCTTCCAGCCGATGAATGTCAATTTCGGCCTGTTCCCGCCGCTCGACGGCACCATCCGCAAGGACCAGCGAAAGCCCGCCCTGTCCGCCCGGGCGTTGAACGATCTCGCCCCCTGGCTGGCCCAGGCGGCCGAATAGGGCATCGCTACAGCCCCCGCCACGCGGCGCTGGCGAGGGCCAGCAGGCGACGGATCGGCGCTTCCCGGACCGGGACGAAGGGGTCATGGCCGGCCCGGGCGAGGTCGGCCAGCCAGCGTCGGGCAAGGACCACCGGCAACAGGGCCGGCCGCGCCGTCGCCGGCAGGGCCGCAGAGGCCTGCGCCGCCTCGGCGAGGTGGGCGGCCGCATGCCCGGCCACCCGGCGGACGATGGGGGCCAGGGCGGGCGGGCAGTGCCCGGCGAACACCGCCTCCAGATCGAGGCCCGCCGCAGCGACCAGGTCGCCCGGCAGGTAGCAGCGGCGGGCGCCGGCATGAAACGGCACCGCCCGCATCAGCCCGGCAAGGCCGATGCCGACCCCCGCCAGATGGGCCACCCGGGCCGCGGTGTCGCCGGTTTCGCCCAGCACCGCCAGGGCCAGTTCCACCAGGCTGCCCGCGGTCCCATCGGCGTAGCCGGCGAGCGCCGGCAGATCGGCCGGCGGATCGCCCGCGAGATCCTGTTCGCGGGCGTCGATCAGACGCCACAGCAACGTGGCCGGCAGGCTGTGGCGGCGGATCGCCGCAGCCAGGGGGGTTACCACCTCGTGGGCCCGGGGCTGGCGGCCCGCAGCAATCTCGGCGATGGCATCATGCCACCATTGCAAGCGGATCTGGCCGAGCACGGGCTCCGAGACGATTTCACGGACCCGCGCCACTTCGTAATTGAATGCATATATCGCAAGAAGTGCATCACGACAGTCCGCCGGGGCGAACTGGACCGTCAGGAAGCGTTCCGGATCGTTGCGGCGGACCAGTTTTCCGGCGGCATCAAGAGGCTGTTGCATCCTATACTTTCGATCGGCTGGGCCAAACGTGACAATCAGCGAAATTTTTTGGTGAACGCGCCTTCACGTGTTACCGTCCAGCCGCTTAGACCCTTTCATCAATTGGGTCTAAACAGCAATAAACAGGGGGATATTGATGAAGAACCCGCTCGAATCCGTTTCTCATACCGTCGTGATGGGACTGCTGATCACCATCGTGGTGGTCGTCCTGTCACAAATCGCCTGAACCCCAAGCAAGAAGGGAGAAACACCATGCCTGTGCTTGCTTTGGGCCTTATCGATTACGTCAAATTCGTCGTTCTGATCGTGATCGTCGTGGCGCTCTACGTCGTCCTGGGCGGGGTCGCCTTGCCCCAGGTTCTGATGGTCGCGGTTCGCTGGCTGCACGTCATCTTCGGGGTGCTGTGGATCGGTCTGCTCTGGTACTTCAACATTGTCCAGATCCCTGCAATGCCCAAGATTCCCGATGAACACAAGCCGGCGATCGGCAAGGTCATCGCGCCCACCGCCCTGTTCTGGTTCCGCTGGGCGGCCGCCTTCACCATCCTGGCGGGCTTGATTCTCGGCCACCTCAACGGCTATCTGGCCTCGGCCCTGAGCTTCGGCCTGTCGGCCGGCGCGTTCGACTTCAACCCGTTCAGCGTCGCCATGTGGTTCGGCATCATCATGGCCTATAACGTCTGGTTCA
>JAJFJE010000254.1 GCA_021774355.1 Alphaproteobacteria bacterium | reverse complement strand
GGTTGCTGCCGTGGTCCTGACCGCCCGGCTGGTCGGGCGGCGGATGGTGGAACGGCGCCAAGCCCATCGGCCCGAGCCCCCGACCCTGTCGCCCGCCCACTGATGGCGGCGGGCCGCGGGCGGCCCGCAAGGCCGTTGCGGCGGGCCCGGTGCTGGTTCATCCTCGGCCCCCGTGTGTGAATGGATCGGCCGATGATTTACGCCCTGGGAACCAAGACCGTGTCCTGTGCCGAAGCGGCATGGATCGCCCCCAGCGCCCAGCTGATCGGCGACGTCACGGTGCATCGCGATGCCAGCCTGTGGTTCAATGTGGTGGCCCGCGGCGACAATGATCCGATCGTGATCGGCGAAGAGAGCAATATCCAGGACCTGACCATGCTGCACACCGATGCCGGGGTGCCGCTGACCATCGGGCGGCGCTGCACCGTCGGCCACCGGGCCATCCTGCACGGCTGCACCATTGGCGATCAGTGCCTGATCGGCATGGGCGCCATCATCATGAATCACGCGGTGATCGGCGCCAATTGCATCATCGGCTCCCATGCCCTGATCCCCGAGGGCAAGACGATTCCCCCGGGATCGCTGGTGGTCGGCGCGCCGGGCCGGGTAATCCGGCCGGTCAACGACCGTGAACTGGCGATCCTGCCGTTGCAGGCGCTGCATTATGTCGAAAATGCCCGCCGCTTCCGCCGCGACCTGCGCCCGGCCAGCGCCTGAGGCGGACATCAAGGGATCGCGACACCCATGACCGACCACCCGCAGATCTTCGGTGTCGCCGTGTCGACCTTCGCCTGGACCGCGCGGCTGGTCTGCGCCGAGAAGGGCGCCGCCTACGCCTTTATCGACATGGTGCCCGGCGGCGTCCTCGACGGCGTGCGCCATCCCTTTTCCCGGGTGCCGGTGCTGCGCTGGCGGGGCCAGGTGCTGTACGAGACCCTGGCCATCGCGCGCTATCTCGACCGGGAATTGCCGGGGCCGCCGCTGCAGCCCCCGGACAGCCTTGCCCAGGCCCATATGGACCAGTGGATCAGCGCCACCTGCGACTATCTCTACGACACCATGGTGATGGGGGTGATCTGGCCGCGCCTGGTCAGCCCGCTGGAGGGCGGTGCGATCGACGAGGACGCGATTGCCGGGCAGGTCCGTGCCATGACGGCGCAATTGGGCGAAATCGACCAGGTGCTGGCCGCCCAGGCCTATCTGGCCGGGCCGGCCCTGACCCTGGCCGAGCTGTTTCTGGCGCCGGTCCTCTATTGGCTGGACAAGACCCCGGAAGGCCACGCGGCCCTGACGGATACCCCCAGCGTCCGCCGCTGGCTGCAGGCCGTAACGGCGCGCCCGGCCTTCCAGGCAACCACGCCGATGCCGCGGGTGACGCCACCGGCCATGCCGGCGGACGAACCGATCAGCGCAGGAATTGCCGGCCTCGCCCGTTCGAGTGATCAGGGCGGGGCTGACGCCGCCTCTCTCGACTGACGGAGCTTACAATGCGCACAACTTCCCTGACGATTGCCGCCCTGGCGGCCGTGTTGGCCCTGGGCGGCCTGACCGCCTATGCCGCCGGCCCCGACGGCAAACCCCGCCCCACCGCCGAGCAGCGCCAGGCGGACTATTTCGCCAAGGCGGACACCAACAAGGACGGCGCGATTTCGCCCGACGAATTCAAGGCCTCGGGCGACGTCGCCATGCAGCACATGATCGCGCGCATGGAGAAGCGCCTGGCCCAGTTGAAGGCGATGACCCCGGAGGCCCGGCACGCCAAGGCCGCCGCGCGCTTCACCAAAATGGACGTCAACAAGGACGGCAAGCTGGAACAGAACGAATGGGCGCTGCCGATCCGCATGCCCCATGGCGGCAAGCCCGGCTGAACCGCTGCGGCCTGCCGGGGCCCTCGGGTTCCGGCAGGCCGCCGGTCGCCGATTCCGGGGCATTACGGCCCTTTTCGGCAGTTTCCTTCGGGCGCGGATTGCTCTAGCGTCCGGCCATGCCAGACCAGACCTCGACCGACACCATCCTGATTGCCGATTTCGGCTCCCAGGTCACGCAGTTGATCGCCCGCCGCATCCGCGAAGCCGGCGTCTATTGCGAAATCGTCCCGTTTGACAAGGCGGCCGCCGCCTATGATCGGCTGAAGCCCAAGGGCATCATCCTGTCGGGCAGCCCGGCCTCGGTGTTCCAGGAGGACGCCCCCCGGGCGGCGCCGGAACTCCTCGACTCGGGACGGCCGATCTTCGGCATCTGCTACGGCGAACAGACCCTATGCGCTCAGCTGGGCGGTAAGGTCGAGCCCGGAAACAGCCGGGAATTCGGCCGCGCCGAGATCCACGTGGTCGAGGCATGCAGCCTGTTCGACGGGGTCTGGCCGCTCGGCCACCGGGCCCAGGTATGGATGAGCCATGGCGACCGGGTGACCCTGCTGCCCCCCGGCTTCCATGCGGTCGCCGTATCGGACGGCGCACCCTTCGCCGCCATCGCCGACGAGGCGCGCAAGATCTATGGCGTGCAGTTCCACCCGGAGGTGGTGCATACCCCGGACGGCGGCCGCCTGCTCGCCCATTTCGCCCTGGAGATCTGCGGCTGCACGCCCGGCTGGACCATGCATGCCTTCCGCGCTGCGGCGATCGAGCGGGTGCGCAAGCAGGTGGGCGCCGGCCGGGTGATCTGCGGCCTGTCGGGCGGGGTCGATTCCTCGGTCGTTGCGGTCCTCCTGCACGAGGCGATCGGCGATCAGCTGACCTGCGTCTTCGTCGATACCGGCCTGATGCGCGCCGGCGAGGCCGAGGAGGTGGTCACCCTGTTCCGCGACCATTACAACATCCATCTGGTTCACAATGATGCCAGCACCCTGTTCCTCGACAAGCTGGCCGGGGTGTCCGACCCGGAACAGAAGCGCAAGATCATCGGCGCCACCTTCATCGATGTCTTCGAGGCCGAGGCCAAGGCCGTGGGCGGCGCCGACTTCCTGGCCCAGGGCACGCTCTATCCCGATGTGATCGAATCGGTCTCTGTGACCGGCGGCCCCAGCGTCACCATCAAGTCGCACCACAATGTGGGTGGCCTGCCCGCGCGCATGCGCATGGGCTTGGTCGAGCCCTTGCGCGAACTTTTCAAGGACGAGGTCCGGGCGCTCGGCCGCGAGCTGGGCCTGCCCGAGCGCCTGGTCGGGCGCCACCCCTTCCCCGGCCCCGGCCTGGCCATCCGGATCCCCGGCACGATCACCCGCGAGGCCCTCGATATCCTGCGCAAGGCCGACACCATCTATCTCGACGAGATCCGCAAGGCCGGCCTGTACGACCAGATCTGGCAGGCCTTCGCCGTGCTCCTGCCGGTCCGCTCGGTCGGCGTGATGGGCGACGGCCGCACCTACGACCAGGTCTGCGGCCTGCGCGCGGTCACCTCGACCGACGGCATGACCGCCGAAAGCTATCCCTTCGAACACGCCTTCCTGGCCCGCGTCGCCACCCGCATCATCAACGAGGTCAAGGGCATCAACCGGGTGGTCTATGACGTAACATCAAAGCCGCCGGGGACCATCGAGTGGGAGTGAGGGGTGAGATGCCCCGAAAGCTGTAAGAGGAAAATTGCATAAAAGGCGCCGGTGGAACGTCACCCAGACCACACCCGAGAACGCGGCCAGTTCGAAGTGGCCGCCTGTCGCCCCAGCCACTTAAAAAGCAGCGTAGTGGAACGGTTCGGCATGAAGCCGGTCACGGGAGACCCCCTTAAGCCTCAGCAATCTGCTCGTCACATCAATCGCATGGGGGGAACCGAACGCATAAACACGGTATTCCCTTAATCCATGGAAATCAGCTGCCAGGACATCGGTTAACAGCCCCCGGCGGACACCGCGCCGCCGAGCGCCGCCACCCACGACAATATGGCAACGACGCAGGTTTCGAATATTCCGCGTGCATTTTTTTAGCTCATCCTCACCATAGACATTCTCCGGCATAGAGAATCCA
>JAJFJE010000253.1 GCA_021774355.1 Alphaproteobacteria bacterium | reverse complement strand
GGCGCCAATGGCCAGGCCGATGGGGCCGCGGATGCGCTCCAGCGCGGCGGCGTCGAAGCCCGCGGACCGCAGCCGGTCCAGCCGCTTGGCATGGGTCCGGCCCGACCCCAGGGCGCCGATATAGAAGGCGGGGGACGCCAGGGTCGCGTCCAGCGCCGGATCGTCGATCTTGGGATCGTGGGTCAGCACGACCACGGCGCAGCGCCCGTCGAGGGCCAGCGCCGGCATCGCCTCGTCCGGCCAGTCGACGATCAGTTCGGCCCCGGCGAAGCGGGTCTCGCGGGCAAAGGCACGCCGTGGATCGATCACGGTGACGGCATAGCCGGCCAGCGCGGCCATGGGGACCAGCGGTTCGGCGATATGGACGGCGCCGACAACGATCAGGCGCAGCGGTGGATTGAAGGGGTTGAGGAACACCGCCCCGTCCGCCGTGTCGACCAGGCGGGCCTTGTCGGCGGTCAGCGCCGCCCGGGCCTCGTCCGCCAGGGGATCGTCGGCGCCGGGGGCGACCAGCCGGGCCGCGCCGCCGCCCAGCGGGGTGGCCAGGCAGACGGGTTGCTTCGCCCGGCGTGCCGCCAGGAGAGCATCGAAAGTTGCGCGGTCCATGTCAGCCCAACCGCTCCACCAGGATGCGGATGCGGCCGCCGCAGGCCAGGCCGACAGCCCAGGCCTCGTCGTTCGACACGCCATAGTCGAGCAGCCGGGGCTGGCCGTCGGCAATGGCCTGGCGAGCCTCGCCGATGACGGCGCCTTCGACGCAGCCGCCGGACACCGAGCCGACGAAATTGCCGTCGCCGTCGACGGCCAGTTGGCTGCCGGCCTGGCGCGGCGCCGAGCCCCAGGTCTCGACGACGGTTGCCAGGGCGACGCCCCGACCGGCATCGTGCCAGGTTCTGGCGGTTTCTAGGATGTCGTCACGATCGTCCATGGTTGAGGTCCCTCCAGCGGCGTGGATTATATTTTGGGGCGGCCGGCTGATCGCTGCCGAGCGCCCGGACCAGGTCGCTCAAGGCGGCCAGGTTGTGGACCGGGCGAAACTCGTCGACATGGTCGATCATCGCCCGGACGCCCATGGATTTGGGCGCGAAGCCATCATAACGCAACAGGGGATTGAGCCAGATCAGCCGGCGGCATGACCGGTGCAGTCGGTCGATCTCGAAGGCAAGGCCTTCGCCGGCATCCCGGTCCAGGCCGTCGGTGACCAGCAGGACCACCGCGCCCTGGCCCAGCACCCGGCGCGACCAGTGCCGGTTGAAGGCATGGAGCGTGGCGCCGATGCGGGTGCCGCCGGCCCAGTCCTGCACCCGGCTGCCGACCCGGTCGAGCGCGGCATCGACATCCCGGTCCTTCAATTCACGGGTGATGTTGGTCAGCCGCGTGCCGAACAGGAAAACGTGGACCCGCTCCCGGTCATTGGCCAGGGCATGGAGGAAATGCAGCAGCAGCCGGCTATAGCTTGCCATGCTGCCGGAGATATCGGCCAGCACCACCAGGGGCGGCGGGCGGCGGGCGGGCGCCCGGCGGAGCAACGGGATCAGCGCCCCGGCGCCCGCCGCCTGGCGGCGCAGGCTGGCCCGGAAATCGACCCGGCGGCCGCGCGGATTGGCCACCAGGCGCCGGGTCGGGCGCTCCCGGAGCGGCAACACCAGGCGTGCCATGGCCGCCTTGGCGGCAGCCTGTTCGGCAAGGCTCATGGCCTCGAAGTCCTGGCGGCGCAACTGCTCCTCGGCCGACATGGTGAGGCGCGCATCGACCCGTTCCTCGGTCTCGGCGCCCTCCAGTTCGGCCGGTGGCGGGGTGCCGTGCAGGGCTTCCATCAGGCGCCGGGCCCGGGCGTCGGCTTCGTCCTGCATGCCCTCGGTCGAAGGCAGCAGCAGGGCCATCGCCCGGTCGAGCAGCTTGGGATCGCGCCAGAACAGGTGAAAGGCCTGGTCGAATAATTCGTGCTCGTCATGGCGCGTGACCAGCACGCTGTGCAGGGCCCAATAGAGGTCGTCGCGCCGGGTGACCCCGACCGTCGCCACCGCGCGGACCGCGTCGAGCATGGCCCCGGGGCCGCGGCGCAGCCCGGCGGCCCGCAGCAGGCGGGTAAAATGGACGATGTTCTCGGCGAAGCGGCCTTCGCTCATGACGGCACCGGGGCCTTGGCCAGGGCGGTCAGGGCGACCTCGATATCGTCGAATCCGGCGAGGATCGCAGCGGCGCCCGCCCTGGCCAGGCGATCCGCCGCCGACCCTTCGGCCAAGCCGACGAAGCTCATGCCGAGGCGGCGGGCAAGGGCGACGTCGCTTGGCCTG
Organism: Alphaproteobacteria bacterium; assembly: GCA_021774355.1. GTDB lineage: Bacteria > Pseudomonadota > Alphaproteobacteria > Zavarziniales > Zavarziniaceae > JAJFJE01. Next base: position 1,502 of record JAJFJE010000253.1, on the reverse strand, counting down.
CGACCGACATAGGTCCGCCGGCCGAAGCCGTCCACCCCATTGGCGGCGGCGGCGGCGGCCGTGGCGGTCGCGATGCCGGCCGCGTCGGCCTCGGGGCCGAGTTCGGCAACCGCCCAGCGCGGCAGGCCGCGCATGGTCAGCCACAGCACCTGGTCGGCGGCCCGGGCACGGTCGATCGTGCCGTCTCCGGCGAACAGCACCAGGATCCAGGTGCTGCCGTCCATGGTCATATGGCCAGCCGCGCCGCGTTGACCTCGGCCAACAGGCGCGCGGCCTCGCTGCCGCGGATCTTGGCAATGTCGTCCTGATATTTCAGCAGGACCCCCAGCGTGTCGTCGATGGTCGCCGGGTCGAGGGCAATCTGGTCGAGCGCCGTCAGGGCGGCTGTCCAGTCGAGGGTTTCCGCCACGCCCGGCAGCTTGAACAGGTCTTCGCCGCGCAGTTTCTGGACGAAGCCTACGACCTGGGCCGAGAGATCGGCCGGGGCACCCGGCTGCTTGGCGCGCAGGATCGCCAGTTCGCGGCCGGCATCGGGATAGTCGACCCAATGGTACAGGCAGCGGCGTTTCAGGGCGTCGTGGATTTCCCGGGTGCGGTTCGAAGTAACAATGACGATGGGCGGCGCCGCGGCCTTCTGGGTGCCCAATTCCGGGATCGTCACCTGCCAGTCGGACAGCACTTCCAGGAGATAGGCCTCGAACGGCTCATCGGTGCGGTCGAGTTCGTCGATCAGGAGCACCGGCGGGCCGGCGGTATCGGGCACCAGGGCTTCGAGGATCGGCCGCCGGATCAGGAAGCGCTCGGCAAAGATATCGGCGGCGAGGGCTGCCCGGTCGGTCTCGCCGGCCGCTTCCGCCAGACGAATCTCGAGCATCTGGGCGGCATAGTTCCATTCGTAAACCGCGCCGCCCACGTCCAGCCCTTCATAGCATTGCAGGCGGATCAGGCGGCGGCCCAGCCGTTCGGCCAGGACCTTGGCGATCTCGGTCTTGCCCACCCCGGCCTCGCCTTCGAGAAACAGGGGCCGTCCCAGGGTCAGGGCGAGGTAGAGGACCGTGGCAAGGGCCCGGTCGGCGACATAATTGCCGTCTCCCAGCAGAGCCTCGGTGGCGTCGATGGAGGTGGGAAGAGGCGGCATCTCGAACTCGGAAAGGCGCGGCGCGACCGGGGTTTGCCCCGGCCGCGCCGGCCGGATCAACCCAGGGCGGCGACGGCGCGTCCGGCCATCACCGTGACCAGATGGGCGCGGTATTCGGCAGAAGCGTGCATGTCGCTGTTCAGGCCATCGGCCGGGATCGTGATCCCGGCGATTGCAGCGGGGGCAAGATCGGCGGTCAGCGCGGCCTCCATTTCCTTGGCCCGGAAGGCGCAGGGGCCGGCGCCGGTGACCCCGACGCGCACCCCGGTGCCGGTCTTGGCCACGAACACCCCGACCATGGCATAGCGCGATGCCGGGTTGGGGAACTTCGCGTAAGCGGCCTTTTCAGGGATCGGGAAGCGCA
>JAJFJE010000252.1 GCA_021774355.1 Alphaproteobacteria bacterium | reverse complement strand
AGGTTAAACACTGAGTTATGCCACATCGAGCAACCAATTGGCCGCTACAACAAGATGAATTCTAACCACGCGAGGGCCATAGGTTCATTCTCGTGACCAGTTGGAACGGGGGCCTCTAGGGGTGTCTGATTGAAAATTGGGTGTAACTGGAAATATCAGAGGACTATTCTTCGCTTTGCGGAACACACACATGACACATCGAAACACAAAGATCACAATGCTTCCCTCTAAAGGAAAACCCAACCTGGAACTGGCCGCTAAGCTTATGATACCTCTAATGATTGATGCCTTGCTCAAAAGCAAAAACGAATTAATCCCAACATCAAGTAACAAACAGCCAGGCGCTGCTACTCAGAAAACCAACAATTCCTGATACATACCCTCGGTGCTAACCGTCAAGCGATGCCTAAACAAAAATCACGGGAAATAAACTGTTCAGGGGTTCGCGTCCCCAAGGGGAGACGATAGATGGCCTGTTTTCGTTGCATACCAAAGATATACACCGAACGTCGCTTCGAAATTCGGAAAAACCCTCAACAAAGCAGCAAGTTAGCCATCAACAGCGCGAGCATTATATCAAACGTTACCGAATTATCCAGCACAAAAGTATCGGCATATACCACTTTGTGGTCTTACCGACCCAACAAAATTAGTTCTTACGCTAACCGTGAAGCCCATTGTCCAGCAGCAATTCATGCACTACTGCCATACTGCCAACCGACTCTCGCGCCTGTTCTACCAACCGTGAGTGGTGAGTAAAGAGAATCACCTGTGTCTTTTGAGCAAGTTGTGCCAGGGCACTGAGCGCAGCTTCGGAACGTTCATCATCGAAATCCACAAGAATGTCATCCACGATAAAAGGCATCGGTTCCGAGTTTTCCGTATATCGTTCCAGCGACGCCAAACGCAAGGATAGATACAATTGATCTCGAGTCCCTGAACTCATCCCCTCTACATGCACCCGCTCCCCACTAGGACGAATACCTACAAGTACCGGCTCGTCTTTTTCATTGAAGTCGGCCCTAAGTTCTTCAAACGAACCACATGTGAGCATCGCAAAATGTTCGCTGGCTCTCTTGACCAATGGCCCCTGATTCTCTTTCCGGTACCGCTCGATCTCGTCTCGCAGAATTCGTGCCGCCAATTTTAGGCGGACGTATCGCTCAGCATTAGACCGGATACTCGCAAGAACAGACTGCCCACGATCCGCAAGCGTTGCAGCCTGATCACTGCCATCCATAAGTTCAATTTCTTTCTCCTCCCGACCCTTATTTTCAGCAAGCACTGTTCGTTTCGGCTCAAGCTCTTCATCGATCTTGCTGGTTAGCATATCTATTTGCCCAAGCAATGCATCAGAGTCAACATCCTTTACCTCCATTTCAAGTTCCACCAAAGTCGCACCTTCACCCACATCCAGAAGCTCTTGTTCCACATTGTTGACTTCTGCTTCCAACCGAAGGTATTCGGCCGACCTGCGTTCTGCCTCTTCCAAATCAGCATCACTATCTCGCTTTGCTTCCACACACAGTGCAGCCAAGCGCTCGGTCATAGTTTGGATTGTCGCTTCAGAATCCCGGATTTCCTGTCGCGCCTGTTCTAATTGCTCGTCGATCTGCTGACGAAGGGATTGCCCACTTCGACTTTCCGATAATAATGTGTTGAGATTTGTTACTGACTCTTCCACCGACAGTGTTTCTAATTCAGGAGCTACATTAGCAACCATGCTACCGACGTGATCATTGAACGACTCCGCATCGCCATCAATAGCTTGAATACGTATTTGCAGTTTCTCTGCACTACTTTGTTTGGCAAACAGTTCTCTGAGCTTGTCGACAACATCAACCGCTTCGGACGGTAAGGCATCGCCTTCCAGTCCAACACCCTCTATCACCTCTTTCCATTTCGCTTTCCATTCACCGAGTGCGTCACTTGCCTCCTGATACTCCTCACGGGCAGACTCCTGGTCGTGTTCCAGTGTATTTATCTCTTTATCGAGTGTATCCCGCTGCCGGTTGGTTACTTCAAGGTCATTAACAACTTCCTCGCTCTCTACCAGAACAGCCTCAAGCAACTCAGTATCAGAGCCTTCTTTCCCCAGGTTATGTAACTGTTGTCTGAGTAGTTGTATCTGAGTTTCTCGGGTACGTTCATGGTCTCTAATCTTCTGGCGCAAATTCATTAACTGTGCCACTCGATCACGAAGCTTCTCGAAATCATCTAACCATGCCCGCATCTCACGCGGCGTATGCGGCTGAATAGATGAAGGAGCCCACAATGTTTGCCACTCGCTATCGACCTTCTTTTTCTCATCAGCGCACTCACTAAGCTGCTGAGCAACTTTTTCAGAATGCTGTTCTTCATGCTCCACTTCAGCCAATAAACTTGCCTGCTTGTGTACTCGTTCCGCCTCTCGACGCAAACGATCCGCCAGCTCATCAGCACCAGTTACACGATATTCAAATGCATCGGGAAGTGCACGTTCAGTATCAATTACACTTGCTTCTGTATTAACGTCTTCGCCATCAATCCACTGGCGGCGCAGTAACAGCCAAGCCTGTTCACGCTCAGCCCTAACATCGATTAACTCCTCTTCTGTCGGTACCGCGCCCGCTCGTTGCATTTCATCCAATCGCTGCGATGCTTCACGCAATGCCTCTGCCGTCTCGTCCTGCTTTTCCCGGAGACGTTGAGTGCGTTTATCAAGCTCTGCGTACACCTCCTCAAACCGATTAATGCTCTCTCGTTGTGGCACAACCAAAGTGGCGATATCATCCATTGGCCCCTTCCAGAATCCAAGCCTGGTCAATTCGGCGATACATTGCTGTTGTGATAGAGCAAGCTCATTCCGACTTGATTGGATTACAGCATCGACATCCCCCGACTTTCTTGCCGCATTGATGACCCTACGCAAAGCATCTGGCGATTCAATATCAGGAAGCGTCTGACGATCTGCGCGGACTTGCTCTAACCGTTTTTCTGTTTCACGCAGATTGTCTTTCGCGTGCTTGACTCTCGACTGCATAATAGGATGTTGATTTCCTATTTCGGTAATTCGCTGTCTTTTCGCATACACTGGGCGCAACAATTCAACATCCGACAATGCAAGATCCGGGCGTATATCCTTCAGCAAGGATTCAGCATCT
>JAJFJE010000251.1 GCA_021774355.1 Alphaproteobacteria bacterium | reverse complement strand
GGCCGCCATCGCCAACGGTTGCCAAGCTGATGGGGCAGTCAAATATGTTCGATGGCGTGGTGGAGGCGCGATCGCGTGCCGCGGTCAGCGCGGAGCCTGCGGCGATGGGTAAATTGCGGTGGTCGGGCGGTCTGCTCGATATTTCGGATACGGGACCGTTTTCGCCTGGGGATCGCGTCGTGTGGCTGGTGCCGACCGATCAGATCGTGCTTCACCGACGGGGCCGGCCCTCGCTTGGCGAACGTGAAAATCCGGTGCAGGGGATCGTCAGCGAACTTTCGACACTTGGCGAACATAGCGATGTCCGGATCGCGCTGGGCGGCAGCGGTAGCCGCCCACAGAACCTCGCGTTGCGAATTGCGACCCATGCGGCTCGGCGAAACGGCCTATGCGTTGGGGCGGATGTGTCGGTGTCTCTGCTTGCCGAAGGCATTCATCTGATGCCGCCGGAAGATGCCGGTTAGCCATTCGCCGCCGTTTGGGTCTTTGCGGGCGAGATATCGATGGCGTCGAGCTTCCAAATCCCGCCCTCGATGGAATAGCGCACGTCAAATGCGACAGCGGACGGCAGGGCTGGCATCGTTCCGTGTAGAGCCAGCCGGTTGTCGGGCGTGAGCGCTGGCGGGGCAAGCCAGCGGGGGTGCTGCAGCGCTGCTGCGGTCAAGTCTACATGCGAATCGCGCATGCCCGCGAACACGCTTGCGAGGTGGTCGGGGCCGTTGCGGTGCTGGAAGTTCGTCGAGGCGAGTTCGCGGAGGACCGAGTAATTGCCCGTACGGTTTGCATGATCGAGCGCGATCAGCGTGGCACGGATGAGATAGGTTGTCTGTTCGGGCGTCGGGGCCATCGGGAGGCGACCTGCGGGCGAAGGCTCCGCTGGCGTTATCCTCGCTTCTTGCGATGAAAGGTCCGCCACTGGTGCCGGTCGCGGATGGTCGGTCCCCTGCCGGGCCAGCACCGGGGCAAACACCGGGACCGGTGCTGGTGGCGTCGGCATCATCGCGAGGCCAGCTGCCAACGGCCATCGATGGGTTAGTCTGTCGAATTCGGCGGGCTCCATCAGTATGACGAGGCCGGCGGTCATGCTGGCAGCGGTGATACAGGCACCCGCCAGGCAGGTGTTCGTCACTCTGAGCTTCAGACGACGACGGCGATTGGCATGGGCCTGTCTTGGCATAATCGGTTCGGGTTTCATGGCATCACCAGCTCAGTTGGACGCCAACACGCCCGCCAACAGATCCGTCACCGCTGCGGCCGATGCCAGCGCCGAGCGCCAGCGTTTCGCCGCCCCCGAACGCATTGCGGTCCAGGATGCCGAGGGCGGATATCGCGAAGGCGTTGTGTCCCTCGAAATGCCCCCAGTTCACGCGCACTCCGAACAGGTCGTCGCCGGTGAGTACCGGATCGGCGAGGGCCATCGCGATGGCAACGCCGTTGATGGCCTTGACCGAGCGGGTTTCGTTTTCAGAAATGCGCTGGTCGAAGCCTGAGACCTTTTGATCGAGGGCGTTGAACTCCTGGGCGACCTCATTGACTCGGTCTTCGGCTGTCACGACGCGACGATCGAGGCTCGCGATATTCGTGGCGTTACGATTGATGTTCGTCGTGTTCGTGTTGGCCTGGTTCTGGACGTTGGTGATATTCGTTTCGTTGTTGGTCACGCGGTTTGAAACATTGGTGATGTTTGTCTGATTGGTCGTGACGTCCGAACGCAGGTTTGAGATGTCGGTTCGGTTCGTTGTGATATTCGTTTCGTTCGTCGTGACGCGGTTTGAGACGTTGGCGATGTCCGTCTGGTTGGTCGTGACGTCGGTGCGCAGATTCGAGATATCCGTGCGGTTCGTCACGATGTCCGTTTCGTTTGTGCTCACGCGGGTGTCGAGATTTGAAATGCCGGTTTGATTGGTCGTTACGTCGGTGCGCAACCCGGAGATGTCGTTCCGGTTTGTTGCGATGTCGGTTTCGTTCGCCGTCGTGCGCGTTTGCAGATCGCCGATGTCACCTTCGTTGGCCGTGACGCGCGTATCGAGCGTTGAGATTGCGGTCTCGTTGGTCGTTACGCGGGTGTCGATGCCGGAGATCGCGGTGGTGTTGGTATCGACCTGCGTTTCGATGGTCGTGATCGCATTGCGGTTTGTCGTGATGTCGGCAGCGTTCGCGGCGATATTGGTTTCGTTGGTGGTCACGCGGGTGTCGAGAGCGGCAACGGCTGACGTGTTGCCATCGACCTGGGTGAAGAGCGCGCCGCCATCGCCGACAATGTTGCCCTGGGCATCGGTGGTGACGACTTCAAGCGGGCCGGTTTGTGCTGCTCTACTGTCGGCCGTTGCCAGTCCTGAAAACGTGTAGGTGCTGGTTGCCGTGCCGAAGCTCTGCTGATTGTCGCGCGTCGTTGATACTCCGGCACCGAATGCTGCGGCGTTGACGAAGCCCGACGATGCGCCGGTGCCGACGGCTGTCGCACCTGTGTCGGTGGCGGTTGCCAGTTCGCCGAGTGCTGTCGCGTCGTCGGCCGTGGCGAGCGCATCGCGGCCGTATGCTGCCGAGTTCAAGCCTGTCGCCTGTGCGTTCTGGCCGACGGCTGTCGAACCTGAAGCGATGCTTCCCGCGCCGATGGCAACGGCACCTTCGGATGAAGCAAGCGCACCGAAGCCGATGGCAACTGCGGATTGTGCGGTGGCCGCAGCGTTCTGTCCAAAGGCTGCGGCCTGG
>JAJFJE010000026.1 GCA_021774355.1 Alphaproteobacteria bacterium | reverse complement strand
GATTCCCTTATGATTGGCTGTTTGGGCTCATATTCTTCAATGCCATTGTCGGGTGATTGCAGGACTTGCAGAATTTCAGCATCTGACAAGGCGTTAAACAGCGGAATACCCCGCAGTATTTCTGGATCATTTAATTGTTCTGTCATTATTTAATATTTTCCATCATCTAGTTGGGTGAAGTGGGTTAATCAATCTACTAGTGACGATTATAACGGTAAAGTACCATACTAACGAAGGGGACCGATGCTCAGTAAAGATAGTACAAGCGTACTGAAATTTCTATATCCCATGAAAAAAACAACAATAAAAACAGTTAATTATATCACTATTATATTTTTTTGTTTTTCGTTGAAACTAAAGCGATCCTCTGATTTTTATTGATTTCCTTTAAATGCCCTTACAGCTGAATTAAACAGGTCAGCAACTTCTTCCATGTCATCAACCATTCTATTGTGAAACATGACGACGAATGATTGTTTTTCCTCCTTTTCTTCCTCATTCCAGCTATCCTCTACCCTGTGTAAACAGGCGATAAATTCATCACCATCAGCTAAATATCCCTTCATTTTACCCTGTGCTGTAACCAGCTCGTCTTCGCTTGCACTTTTGCCATTAGGAATGGTTGGCTGGGTCGGATAGGTACATTTCTCGTTGACTTCACCCGACGCAGATTGCTCATCCTGTGCAAAGATATTCGAAGAAATTGCCAGTCCTAATATAAAACTGGTCAGTACAGTTGTTAATCTCATCAGTTTCTCCTGTTTATTTGTCTCTTTAACATCTCATATGATGTTGTAATCGTTGATATATAGTACTTCAAGCACTACATCCCAGGTCGTTTATGTTAACCTTTTTTACAGATTATCTGAACATATAAATAGCGTGGTTGATATGGACCCTGAACTGGAATTACTCACATTTCCCTGTAATTTCCCTATAAAAGCGATGGGTAAGGCCACGGATGATTTTGATTCTTTGGTAATTGAGATAATTCGAAAGCATGCCCCGGATTTAAAGCCAGATGCTGTAAAAGCCAGATTAAGCAATGGTGGGAATTTCGTCTCAGTTACCGTCATGGTAAGGGCTCAAAGCAAGGCGCAGCTGGATAAGATTTATATGGATCTGACTGCTCAAGACCGTATTTTGATGGCGCTTTAGTGTGAAAATTAACATCAGAACGTTCGGATTGTGTTCCTATGAGCCATGTTTTCAGGCAATGAAGCAATATACCGATACAAGGAATAAAAACTCCCCTGATGAAATTTGGTTTGTCCAACATACACCGGTTTTTACCCTGGGTCTTGCTGGAAAAACAGAGCATGTACTCAATGCTGGAGAAATACCTCTAATCCAGTCGGATCGAGGTGGTCAGGTGACTTATCATGGTCCAGGGCAACTTGTATGCTACCTGTTGCTGGATCTGCGACGACATGGAATTTCAGTGAAAGGACTGGTGAATAAAATTGAACAATCTATTATAGATTTATTAGCAAGTTTCCATCTAATGGCAGAGCGAGAACCAGGTGCGCCCGGTGTTTACATTAATAAGAAGAAGATTGCAGCGCTAGGAATAAGGATAAGAAATGGGTGTTCTTATCACGGGCTTGCCTTAAATATCGACATGGATTTGAGGCCGTTTAGGCAAATCAATCCATGTGGTTTTCCGGGGCTTGAGGTCATACAATTAGATGATTTCCAGCTACAACTGGACGTAGACGGAGTAGCAAAATTGTTTTTACCGCATTTGCTGCGAAACCTTGAGTATGTCAACTATAATGTGGTTGAAAATAATGAACTGGGTGATATTGCAGGAGTAGCGAACCCTGCATAAATAAATTATGGGACACTATTTTGACTGACGACATTTTAATGAAAAAACCCGAACCTGATCAAAGAGGCAAGCTTAAAACAGCGAAGATCCCGATCAAGGTTATTCCGACCGAAGGACCATTGCCACGAAAACCGAAATGGATCAAGGCCAAAGCGCCTATGGGTGCCCGTGTGCAAAACCTTAAAGCTTTGTTAAGGGAGCACAGATTACACACTGTTTGTGAAGAGGCAGCTTGCCCAAATTTAGGTGAGTGTTTTAGTCATGGGACAGCGACGTTCATGATTATGGGAGATATTTGTACACGTCGATGTCCTTTTTGTGATGTTGCCCATGGTAGACCTAAACCACTGGATCAGGAAGAGCCCATCAATCTTGCCAGGGCAATAGGTAAGATGCAGCTTAAATACGTCGTCATTACCTCCGTGGATAGAGATGATTTGAAAGATGGAGGTGCGGGGCACTTTGTTGAATGTATCAGGGCCGTTAGAGAATTTTCTCCAAACACGCGTATTGAAATACTAACACCGGACTTTCGAAGGCGCATGGACAGGGCCCTTCATATTATGCAACAGGCGCCCCCGGATGTGTTTAATCATAATCTGGAAACCGTACCTCGGCTTTATCGAAAAGCCAGACCGGGTGCTGATTATGAATGGTCATTAGAACTGATTAAACGGTTTAAATTGCAGCACCCTGATGTCCCGACAAAATCGGGCCTAATGCTCGGTCTCGGTGAGGAGAAAGAAGAGATCAAGCAGGTGCTTGAAGATTTACGTGAACATAATTGTGATATGTTGACTATGGGCCAATATTTACAGCCGAGTCGCTATCATCTTGCCGTTGAGCGTTTTGTCCATCCTGACGAATTTGATGAGCTAGCTGAGTTTGCTGAATCTATAGGATTTAATAATGTCGCCAGCG
>JAJFJE010000250.1 GCA_021774355.1 Alphaproteobacteria bacterium | reverse complement strand
TATATTTGCGGCCATACATGTTTTTTTCGACCCACACGCCATAGGCTTCAACCACCGCCCCGGCCTCGTCGGCGGCCAAAGTGAGGTCCAATTCGTGCTTGGCGATGAACTTGTCATGGGCTGTCACACTGTCCTTGGAGCATCCGACGATGACCGCGCCGAGAGCCTGGAACCGGGCCTTGGCCGCCGTGAATTCGATGGCTTCGCGGGTGCACCCCGAGGTGTCGTCCTTGGGGTAGAAATAGAGCACCACCGGCTGCCCCTGCAGGGCGGCAAGCGAGACGATGCCGCCGCCACTGGCGGGCAGGGTGAAGTCGGGAGCAGCGGCGCCGATGGTCAGGGTCATGGGATGGTCTCCAGGTTGACAAGGGGAGCGAGCGGGCGGCCGGCGGGCCGCGGGGCGGCGGGATCGCCGATCAGGGCGATGAACAGCGCCCGGATTTCGCCGTGGCGCCGTTCGAGATCGGCCTCCAGCGCGGCAAAATCGGCGTCGCCCGCGACCCGCGCGAGAATCGCCTTGAGGCCGTTCGAGGCTTCGTCGGGAACGAAGCTGTCCCCGGCCGTCAGGCGCAGCAGGCTGGTCAGCGCCAGTTGCAGATCATGGTCGGCGAGCAGCCGGCGGCCATCCGCCGCGGCGATCTTCTTAGCTTCGATCAGCCGTTCGAGCATGCCGCGGGTGTCGGTGGGCAGCGCCCCGCCACTGTTGTCGGCGATGGTCAGGAGCAGGGCCTGGGCAATGAATTCGATGTCGACCAGCCCGCCCGGCACCAGCTTGAGGTCCCAGCGGTGCTTGGCACCGCGCGCCTGATCCATCCGGCCGCGCATGGCGGCGGCGTCGCGGCGCACCCGCTCGCCGTCCCGGGGCAGGGTCTGCAGGACGCGCAGCGCCGCGACAATCGGCTCGCCCCGGCCGTGAATCGCCACCGGGCGGGCGCGGGTCAGGGCCATGTGCTCCCAGGTCCAGGCCTCGTGCCCGTAATAGTGCAGGAAGGCCGCCAGGGGCGTCGCCACCGACGATTGCTTGCCATGGGGGCGCAGTTCCATGTCGATTTCGTAGAGGCTGCCTTCGGCCGTCAGGGCCGATAGCGCGGCGATCAGCCGTTGCCCCAGGCGGGTGAAATAATGCCCCGGCGACAAGGGCTTGGCGCCATCGGATTCGCCGGCATCGGCGGCCACGTCATAGACGAAGACGAGATCCAGATCGGATGCAACGGTCAGTTCCCGGCCGCCGAGCTTGCCCATCCCCAGCACGACGAAGCCGGCGCCGGGAAAGGCGCCATGGCTTTCGGCGAACTGGGCCACGGTCCGCTCCAGCAGGGTGGCGATCACGACCTCGGCCAGGTCGGCCAGGGCGCGGCCGCCGGCCACGGCGTCGGTCACTCCGCGCAGCAGCTGAATCCCGACGGCGAAGCGGCAATCGGCGGCGAAGCGCCGGACCCCGTCCAGGGTGTCCTGGTAATCGCGGGCATCACAGAGGGCGACGGCCAGGTCGGCCCGCAAGGCGGCCGGCGGACCCAGCGGACGCAGGGCCTCGCCGGCAGCGACGCTGTCCAGCAGCCCGGGGCGGCGGGCCAGGGTTTCGGCCAGGACCGGCGCGCTGCCCATGATTTCCGCCAGCAGGGCGAGCAGGGCCCGGTTGGCGTCGAGCAGGGACAGGAGTTGCACGCCGGACGCGAGCTTGACCAGGAAATCGTCGAAGCGCAGCAAGGCGCGGTCGGGTTCGGCGGCATTGCCGAACGACGCCACCAGCACGGGAAGCAGCGCTTCGAGGAGACGACGGGCCTGGACGTGGCGAAAGCAGCGATAGCGACCGATCCGCCAGCCGCCGATGATCGTCGCCGCCTTCGCCGGATCGGCAAATCCGGCCTGGGCCAGGGCCGCGGCAAGGGCGGTGTCCGCCGTCGGCAACTGGGCCTCCATGGTCCCGCCGGCCGTGGCGAACAAGGCCGAGAACCGTGTCTCGACGGCCGTCAAGTGACCGAGCAGGGCAGCGCGGAACCCATCCAGGGTCGCGAAGCCGGCAAAACATGCGATGCGGGCGAGGGCGGCCGGGTCGGACGGGATGCTGTGGGTCTGCTCGTCGTCGACCATCTGCAGCCGATGTTCGAGCGTTCGCAGAAATCCATAGGCGGCGGTCAGGGCGGCGTGGTCGGGAGCGGGCAGCCGTTCCAGGGCATGCAGGCGATCGAGCATGCCCAGGGTCGACGGCTCGCGCAGATCGGGTTCCCGGCCGCCGCCGATCAATTGCTGGATCTGGGCGAAGAACTCGATTTCGCGGATGCCGCCGGGGCCTAGCTTGATGTCCTGCCCTTCGACGGCGATGGCCGAATGGCCGTGATGGTCACGGATCTTGACGCTCATGGCCTGGATGTCGCGAACGGCGGCGAAGTCCAGATGTCGCCGCCAGATGAACGGCCGCAGGCGGCGCAGAAAGGCCTCGCCTGCGGCCACGTCGCCGGCGATCGGGCGGGCCTTGATCATCGCCGCCCGTTCCCAATTCTGTCCCATGCTCTGGTAATAGATTTCCGCCGCGTCGGCGGACAGGGCCACCGGCATGGCGCCGGGATCCGGCCGGAGCCGGAGATCGACACGGAAGACATAGCCGTCCGCCGTCCGGTCGTTGAGCAGCTTGACCAGGGCCTGGGTGAGGCGGACGAACAGGTCGAGCGCCTCGCGCTTTCCGGTGGGGCGGATGACCTCGGAATCGTAGAAAACGATCAGGTCGATATCGCTGGAATAGTTCAGTTCGCGGGCGCCCAGCTTGCCCATGCCGAGAACGATCAGCCCGCTGTCCCGGGCCGGATCGGCCGGATCGGCAAGGGTCAGGTCGCCGCGGCGTGTCGCTTCGGCCAGCAGATGGGCGACCGCCGCCGCCGTGGCGGCCTCGGCGAAGCGGCTCAGGGTGCCGGTCACCTTGGCCAGGGGCCAGACGCCGGCCAGGTCCGCCAGCGCCGTGACCAGGGCGATACGGGCCTTCGCCTGACGCAGCCGGCGGCCCAGTTCCGTGCTCGGCAGCGCCGCCACGGCAGCCGGTTCCAGGGCCGGCCACAGCGGCGCCAGAACCACGTCGGGGCCGTCGGACAGGGTACCGCCGACCAGCGCCGGGTCGCGCAACGCCAGGGTCGAAAGATAGGGGCTGTAGGCGCCGAGGATACGAATGGTCTCCAGCACCGCGGCGGGCGCCGCGGCGCCCAGGCCGGCGGCGCTCCAGGCGGTGGCAAAATCGGCACAAACGCGCGCCGCTGCAGGATCGTCATCGCCCGGCTTGACGGGAATCATGGAACTGTTTGCCTTCCCTGAATATTCTGGGCAGCCGGGAACGGAGTCCGGAGCGCGGTGATGTTTACCATCTGCGCGGGCCGGGAGGCCAGACTCGGTGCATTTGGGGTGGGGGCACCAGACCAGGTCGTTTAACCGCCGAGCAATCGGCTTCCACCAAGGGACTGCAGCCGAGTGGTGTCACGGGTCTCGAAATTGGCGGTCCATATCGTGGGCGGCGTGCTGGCCGCGTGCCTGGTGGTGATCGCGGCGCTGGGCCTGCGCCTGGCCGCCGGCCCGATCTCGCTCAGCTTCCTCAATGACGACCTCGCCAGCGCCCTCAGCGTACCGGAACAGGGCCTGACCGCCCGGCTGGGCGATACCGTGCTGACCTGGGGCGGCTTGTCCGGCGACATCGCCTTGCAGGTGGTCGACCTGGAGTTCCGCGACCAGTCGCGCCAACTGGTCGGACGGGTCGATGCCGCCAAGCTGGCCCTGTCGATTCCCGGCCTGGTGCTGGAAGGCCGTTTGCAGCCCACTGGCGTGGTTCTCGAACGGCCCCGGATCCAACTGGTCCGGCGCCCCGACGGCGCACTGGAACTGGGCCTGGGCGGCGGCGCCCCTTTGCTCAGCCGGACCGGCCCGCCGCCGGCCGCGGGCGCCGCCGAGCCGGCCTTGCCGGCGGCCGGCCTGCTGTTCGACGTGCTGCGCGCCGGGGGCGTTGCCGCCCGGCTCAATCGCCTGGCCTTCGAACGGGCGGAACTCGATGTCTTCGACCAGATAACCGGCCGCCGCTGGACCAGCCGCGACGCCTCGTTCGAGGCCCGCCGGTTTGCCCCGGGCAAGGTCGCCGTCACCCACCGGGGCGCTTATCAGAGCCTGGGCGAGACCACCTCGCTGACCCTGCGCGGCGAGGTCGACCTGGCAAGCGGGGCCGAATTCGCCCTGGAGTTCAACAATGCGGTACCGGCCCTGTTCGACACCAACAGCCGCATGACGGGCGTGCTGGGTGGCGTAACCATGCCCCTCGACGGGCGGCTGGAACTGTCGGTTGACGCCGCGGGGCGGCCGCTCGCGGCCCGCCTGAACCTGGTTGCCCGGCAGGGCGGCGTGTCGCTGCCCGGCTTGTTCCCGAACGGCGTGACCGTCGATGGCGGCCGCCTGGTCGGCGCCTTCGACGCAGCTACAGGTGTCATGACCCTGGAACAGCTATCGGTACGACGGGGCAGTTTCGCCCTGTCGGCCACGGGCACGGTCACCTTGGGCGCGGGGGCCGCGAGCCCGGGGCTCGACCTGACGATCGAGGTCCCGCATCTGGCGATCGACGACCTGCCGGCGGTGTGGCCGGTCGGCATTGCGGTGAGCGGCCGCCGCTGGATCATGCAGAACATGACCGGCGGCGATCTGGAAGCCGGCCATTTCGCGATCAAGGCGGCGCCCGGTGCCCTGGACCAGTCGCCGCCGCCGGCCGACGCCCTGAACGGCCGGTTCCGCATCCGCAACACCCAGGTGCGCTACCTGGCCGCCCTGCCGCCGCTCGCCGGGGTCGATGCCGATGCCACCATGGACCTGGACAACCTGTCCCTGACGGTCTCGAAAGGACTGGTCGACCTGGGCGGCGACGGTGT
>JAJFJE010000249.1 GCA_021774355.1 Alphaproteobacteria bacterium | reverse complement strand
ACCTTGCCCATCAATTCGATGTCGATTGGCTGCAGGGGGTGTCCTTTGCCCTGATCGTGCCGCAATGGACCGACAGCGCGACCCTGGTCGACCAGTTGACCCAATTGCTCGGCGCCGAAGGGGTGCCGATCGCCGGCACCGTCCGGTTCCTGCCGATCCGCCAGCTCAACGGCATCCTGGCGATTTCCAGCCAGGCCGCCTATCTCGACCGCATCCGCGGGCTGGTCGAGATGCTCGACCGGGAAGCCCAGGGGACCCAGCGCCGGCTGTTCGTCTATCGGGTGCAGAACGGCCGCGCCGGGGACCTGGCCAAGGTCCTGACGGCGGCCTTCGGTGGCGCCGCCCACGCCGCCGAAGGCACCACCGGCAATGATGCACCGGTGGGCACCGCCGGTTTGGCCGGAGGACCATCGGACTTCGGCACGGCCGGGGCCGCCGACGGCTCCCTGCCGCCGCCGCCGGCGCCGCCGACCATCGACGGCCGGGGCGCCGTGGGGGGCAGCGTCAATCTCGACGTCGGCACCCGGGACGAGCCGATCAGGGTGACCGCGGACGAGACCACCAACGCGATCATCGTCTATGCCCGGCCGCCGCAATACGAGGTCATCGCCGACGCCCTGCGGCGTCTCGACGTGCTGCCGCTGCAGGTCCTGATCGAATCGGCCGTGACCGAGGTCACCCTGAACGAGGAATTGCGCTACGGCGTGCAATGGTTCTTCAGCACCGGCGACAGCAAATTCACCCTGAGCGAGGCGTCCACCGGCCTGGTCCGGTCGGCGTTTCCCGGGTTTTCCTATCTCCTGACCAATGGCAGCACGATTTCCGCCGTGCTCAACGCCCTGTCGGGGCTGACCACCATCAATGTCGTCTCGGCGCCGAAACTGCTGGTGCTGAACAACCAGACCGCATCGCTCCAGGTCGGCGACGAAGTTCCGGTGGCCACCCAGTCGGCGGTCAGCACCGCCAATCCCGATGCTCCCGTGGTCAATGCCATCGAATATCGCAACACCGGCGTGATCCTGAAGATCACCCCCCGGGTCAATGACAATGGTGTCGTCCTCCTCGATATTGCCCAGGAGGTCAGCAATGTGGTCGAGACCACGACATCGACCTTGAACTCGCCGACCATCCAGCAGCGACGCCTGGCCAGTTCGGTCGCGGTCCAGGATGGCGAAACCATCGCCCTGGGCGGCCTGATCACCGAGAACAAGCGCGGCGGCAACAGCGGCGTCCCGATCCTCAAGGACCTGCCCCTGGTCGGCAATCTGTTCGGCTTCACCGAGCAGAAGAGCGACCGTACCGAGCTGCTGATCCTGCTGACCCCGCGGGTGGTCCGCAACATGACCGATGCCAGGCGCATCACCGACGAACTGCGGGAGAAGATCCGGGGCGTCCCGCCGCTGCCCCCGGCCCGCGGCGGCGCGCCGTGACCGCGCGGGCCGGCACGGGCCGGGGCTTTGCCCTGCCCGCCGCTTTGGTCGGCCTGGTCGTCTTTGCCAGCGTCGCCATGGGCATCTTGGAGTGGGGGCAGGGCACCGCCGCGATGCTGCAGGCCCAGGCCGTGCGGGCGCGGCTCGATGCCGCGGCCGATGCCGGTCTGATGCTGGCCATCCACGGCCTTGGCCTGGACGCGCCGGCCGAGCGCTGGCGCGTCGGCGGCCCCGCCCGGGTCCTCGGCTTCGACGGCGTGACCCTGTCGATTGCTGTCGCCGACGAACGGGGCAAGGTGCCGCTCAATACGGCAGAGTCCGAGATGGTGCGCGCCCTGCTCGGCCAGTTGGGCGTGTCCGGCTTGGCGCAGGATGCCCTGGCCGACGCCATCGAGGACTGGATCGACGAAGACGATACGGCCCGGCCGGCCGGCGCCGAGCGCCAGGACTATGGCGAGGCGACGCCCGGGCCGCGCAACGGCCCGTTCCGCAGCCTGGATGAAATCGCCCGGGTACGGGGCATGACGGGGCCGCTTGCGACGGCCATGGCGGACCTCGTCACCCTGGTGCCGCGGGCCGATCCGGGGATTGTCGAAGCCCGCCATGCCGGCCCGGCCGTGCTGGCGATCGTCAAAGCCCAGGGCGATGCAGGGGGCACCGATGACGGCTTCGTCACGGCGCTGTCGCCCGAACCGCCCGGCGACAGCGAACCCCTGGCCCTGCGCCTGATCAGCATCGCGGTGACCGCCAGCCTGGGCCAAGCCCGCCTGGCGCGGACGGCAATCGTCGAATTCACCGGCGACCGGCGCCAGCCCTATTGGCTGCGGTCCTATCGCTGAGGGCATGATGGGCGAACACCTGGGGGCCGAAGCGGGCATTGGCCTTGCCCACGACGCGCGCGACATAGGCGCCGGCCCGGACCGGGTCGTTGGGGGCGTGATAGCAGCCGACGCCCCGCCAGAAATCGCCGTCCTGGCGGCGGATGCAGTCCGCCAGGATCCAGGTGCCGACCGCGATATTGGTGCAGGGACGATCGCGCAAGGCCTGCTCGGCCGCGTCCGCGGGGACCGCCCAGGCCCCGGCCAGCAGGTCCAGCCACAGGCTGTTGACCTGCATCGGGCCGATATCGCGGCTGCCGTTCGGGTTCTGCGTCACCGCACCGGTCTCGCCGCCCTCGGTTTCGAGAATGGCGATGATGCCGGCCTGGGGCACCCCGTAGAGCTGGGCGGCATGGATGACACAGGCCAGGATCTGGGCAGTGATGGTCAAGGTGATCCCCCGGTCGTCATTGCCCGGGCGGCGTGACGAGGGCGCCCCAGGCTACCGCGGAAACGGAAAGCGGCAAATATGACAACGGAACTATGCGATCTGGTCAGTGTCAATCTCGTGACGCTGCACGATTTCGGGGCAGTCCTGCCGGCGGCGGCGATCTGGGGCGCGGCGCTGCTCTGGGGCCTGTGCGTCGGCAGCTTCGCGACGGTGGCGGTCGAGCGCTGGCCGGCCATCATCGAAGGCCGCATGCCCGGATCCGCCCTGTGGTATCCGGGTTCGCGCTGTCCGCCGTGCGGCCGGCCGCTGCGCTTTCATCATTGCCTGCCGCTGCTCGGCCTGCTGTGGTCGAAGGGGCGCTGCGCCTGTGGCCGGATGGCCATCCCCCTTCGCTATGTCGCGCTCGAGGCCGGCGGCGCCGCGGTGATGGCGGTGACCGTGACCCTGGCCCCCGGGGCCACCGATCACCTTGCGCTGATGCTGCTGTTCGCCGGCCTGCTTTACCTGCTGGCGGTGGTTGACCTGGCCAGCGGCTATCTGCCGGACAGCCTGACCCTGGGGCTGCTGTGGACCGGGCTTCTGGCCTCTGCGGCAGCCCCCTGCGGACTGCCGGCGGTCGCGCCGGCCGACGCCGTTCTCGGCGCGGCCTTCGGCTGGCTGGTCATGGCGGCAGTGGCCACGCTGGGCACCCTGGCGCTCGGTCGCGAGGCCCTGGGCCGGGGCGACTGGAAACTGGTGGCGGCGGTCGGCGCCTGGGGCGGGATCGGTGCCGTCGTCCTGGTCCTGCTGTTCGGGTCGCTGGCGGCCCTGGCCATGACGCCCTGGCTCCGGCGGGGCGCGCTGCCGGGCGACACGCGGCCGCCCGCCGCGGTTCCCTTCGGGCCGGGATTGGCCCTGGCGGCACTGCCCATCGTCGCTGCGGGGCTCACCCCGGCACAGCTATTCTCGTAACCTATGGCGGTGCGGCAAGGCGACACACGGCTGTCGCCGTTTCATCTTGGAATAGTCACGGCCGTGTCACTGGTCGCTGTTACTAGCTTGCCCCGGGGATCGCGACTTGTCGCGCTTCATAACGACGAACGGCACGTGGCTTCTGTCTGGCGATGTTCGCGGGTGGAGGCAGCCACGCTGATGCGTCTGCGCCCCCGAAGGGGTTTTGGATCGGGTCATGCGTGTAACGCTCGCCAATGCCTGGTTTGCGACCCGCGGCGCCGGGCTGGCGGCGGCAGGGATCGCCCCGCTGCTGGGCGCCTTGTGGTGTAGCTCGCCACTGCCGGCCGCCGCCCAGGAGGCCGCGGCGCCGGCCCGCATCGACATCTTCGAATACCGGGTCGAGGGCGCACGGATCCTGGCCCCGACGGCGGTCGAGGCGGCGGTCTATCCGTTTCTCGGCCCCGGGCGCACCGCCGACGATGTGGAGCAGGCCCGGGCCGCCCTGGAAAAGGCCTATGCCGATGGCGGCTACCAGACCGTCGCGGTGGATATCCCGCCGCAAGCGGTGGTCGACGGGGTCGTTGTCCTGAAAGTCAGCGAAGGGACGGTGGGCCGCCTCCGGGTACGCGGCTCGCGCTATTTCTCCCTCAACCAGATCCGCGCCGAGGCGCCGGCGCTGGCCGAGGGGGTGGTCCCCGACTTCAACGCGGTGACCCGCGACATTATCGGCCTCAACCAACAGCCGGATCGCCGGGTAACGCCGACCCTGCGCGCCGGGGTGGCGCCGGGAACCGTCGATGTCGACCTCAATGTCGAAGACCAGTTTCCGCTGCACGGCAGCCTCGAACTGAACAACCGCCACAGCGACGGCACCACCCCGCTGCGGCTGTCGGCCGCCCTGCATTACGACAATCTGTGGCAACTGGGACATTCCCTGTCGCTCAGCTACCAGGTCGCGCCGGACCGTTCCGACGACGGCGAGATCTATTCCGCGTCCTATCTGGCCCGCTTCCCCCGGCGGCCATGGCTCAGCCTCCTCGTGTTCGGCGTGAAGAACGATTCCGACGTCGCGACCCTGGGCGGCACCAACGTCGTCGGCCGCGGCGAGACGCTCGGCTTCCGGGGCCTGTTCACCCTGCCTGGAGGCACCGAGGGGTTCTTCCATCAACTGAGCGCCGGCCTCGACTACAAGCATTTCGACGAGATCGTCGGGGGCGGCCCGGGCAGTTCGGCACCGATCACCTATTACCCGGTCACCCTGGACTATACGGCGAACTGGAACGGCGCCGATGGCGAGACCGAGGCCGGC
>JAJFJE010000248.1 GCA_021774355.1 Alphaproteobacteria bacterium | reverse complement strand
CTCAACAAACTGCGCCTGTCCGGCGACCTGGGCGACGTGCTGGGAGAGGAATTCGTGACCCTTCTGATGGAAGTGAAGCAGGCCGAGCATGACGCCTATCAGCACGTGATCTCGGCCTGGGAACGGGAGCACCTGCTTCTCAATGTCTGACGTGATGACCCTGCCTGCGCTGTCCCGGCGCCTCGACCTGCCCCTGCGGGAGCGGCTGATCGTCGCCCTCGACCTGCCGACGGTGGCGGCGGCACGGGCCATGGTGGCCCAGCTGGGCGACACGGTCGGCTTCTACAAGATCGGCCTGCAGCAGATCTTCGCCGGCGGCCTGGGCCTTTCGGAGGACCTGTTCCGCCTGGGCAAGAAAACCTTCCTGGACGCCAAGCTGATGGATATCGGCGCGACCGTGGGCAATGCGACCGAGAACATCGCCAAGCGCGGGGTGGAATATCTCACCGTGACCGGCGATGCGCCGATCGTCCGGGCCGCCGTCACGGCCCGCAATGCGGCGGGCGCGCGCCGGCCGCTGATCCTGGCGGTGACGGTCCTGACCAGCCTCGACCAGGACGACCTGTCGGACATGGGCTATCACATGGCGCTCGACGACCTGGTCACCCACCGCGCCCTCAAGGCCCTGGAGGCCGGCGCCGACGGCGTGGTCGCCAGCGGCTTCGAGGCGGCCCGGCTGCGCCGTCTGCTGGGCCCCGGCACACGCATCATCACCCCCGGAATCCGCGCCTCCGACAGCCCCCGCGACGACCAGAAGCGGGTCATGACCCCGGGCGAGGCGATCCGCGCCGGCGCCGACCAGATCGTGGTCGGCCGGGATATATTGCGCAGCCCCGACCCGGCCGCCAAGGCCCAGGCCATCCTGGCCGAAATCGCCGACGCGCTGGAACTCTGACCGACCAAGGCAGGACCGAACGGCGGCACGGGCGGTCGCCGCGGCGGTCGTCGCCACGGGGCCGGGCGCCTCCACGAGGTGCCCGGCTTCCGTCCGGCACGCCTTCCGCCGCTTGGCCATCTTCAGGCCGTGCGGAATCCGGTCCGCCGTCTGGAGCTGCGTTATGTCGACACGTTAGCGCTGCCCCTCATTCCGCCGATGCGCTCGAAAAACCGGTTGGGCGGGCGTGGCAGGCCGAGGTTTTCGCGCAAGGTGGCGCCCTCATAGGCGGTGCGGAACAGGTCGCGCCGCTGCAATTCCGGCACCACCCGGTCGACGAAGGCCTCAAGCCCGCCGGGGACATAGGGGAACATCACGTTGAAGCCGTCGCAGCCCCTTGTTTCCAGCCATTCTTCCATCTGGTCGGCGATCATGGCCGGGGTCCCGATCATCTCCATGGTGCCATAGCTGCCGCCGACATATTGGCAGAGCTGGCGCACCGTCATGTTGCGCGTCCGGGCCAGTTCGACCAGCTTGCGCTGGCTGCCCTTGCTGGCATTGGTCTCGGGCAGGTCGGGCAGCGGCCCGTCCAGGTCGACCCCGGACAGGTCGACCTGGCCGAGGGCGACCTGCAGCGAGGCGATGCCGCTTTCCGGATGGACCAGGGCGTCCAGCCGGGCCTTGATATCCTCGGCCTGCGCCAGGCTGTCGCCGACCACCACGAAGGCCCCGGGCAGGATCTTCAGATGCTCCGGGTCGCGGCCGTAGCTCGCCATGCGGCCCTTGACGTCGCGGTAGAAGCTCTGGCCCTGGGCCAGCGTGCCGTGGGCGCAGAACACCATCTCGGCGGTTGCGGCGGCGATCTCGCGGCCCTCCTCGGACGAGCCGGCCTGGACGATGACCGGCCAGCCCTGGACCGGGCGGGCGATGTTGAGCGGCCCGCGGACGTTGTAATGGGCGCCCTTGTGGTCGAGCACATGCATCTTGTCCGGGTCGAAATAGACCCCGGTCTCGACATCGCGGACGAAGGCATCGTCGGCCCAGCTGTCCCACAGCCCGGTCACCACGTCGAAGAATTCCCGCGCCTTGGCATAGCGCGCGCCATGGTCGAGATGGCTGTCCAGGCCGAAATTCATCGCCTCGTTGGGATTGACCGAGGTCACCAGGTTCCACCCCGCCCGGCCACCGCTGAGATGGTCGAGGGAGGCGAATTTGCGGGCGATGTGATAGGGCTCGTTATAGGTCGTCGAGGCCGTGGCGATCAGGCCCAGCCGGCTGGTGACCGCGGCCAGGGCCGGCAGCAGGGTCAGGGGATCGAAGGAGGTGACCGTCGCGCTGCGCTTGAGCGCGCCCATGGGCATCTTCAGGACGGCCAGGCTGTCGGCCAGGAACATGGCGTCGAAACAGCCCCGTTCCAGGATTTCGGCATAGCGCCGGTAATGGGCGAAGTTGAAATTGCCGTCCGGGAAGGCGCCCGGATAGCGCCAGGCGGCAGTATGCAGGCTGACCGGGCGCAGAAAGGCCCCCAGACGCAAACGGCGTGTTCGGCTCATTGTTCCCCCGCTGGTACGGTGCGCCACCCTCCCGCTCTACCATGGGGAAGGTGACCCACCGTCCGGCGAATTGGGCAGGCCCCTTATGCGCTGCCGGATGCGCCGTCAGGCGCGGTCCGGCCCGACTGCCCGGCGGTAGAGGTGCCAGCTGGCATGGCCCAGCACGGGAATCACCACCGCCAGGCCAACGAAGAAGGCCAGGCTGCCGAGCACCAGGCCGCCGGCCAGGACCACGCCCCACACGGCCATGATCAGGGGATTGGCCAGGACCACCCGGACCGAGGTGGCAACCGCCACCGCCGCCCCGACATCCCGGTCGACCAGCATGGGGAACGACACCACGCTGATGACCAGCACGGCCAGGGCGTGAAGAAAGCCGACGCCGCAGCCCAGCAGGATCAGGCGGTGGCCGGCCTCGGTGGTCAGCACCTGGTGGATGAAATCGGGAATGGAGGCCTGGACGCCATAGCCGAACAGGCCCTGGTAGATGGCCTGGGCACTGGCCAGCCAGGACAGGAACAGGGCGACCAGCACCCCGGCCAGGGCGATGATGGCGCCGAGCGACGGCGCGTGCAGGACGGCAAAGGCCTCGCGCCAGTGGACCTCCAGGCTGCGTTCGCGGCGCTTGCTGATCTCGTACAGGCCGATCGCCGCCAGGGGCCCGAGCAGGGCAAAGCCGGCGGCCAGGGGAAACAGCAAGGGCATGATGTTGTTGTCGACCACCAGGCGGCCGAGGAACATGCCGATCACCGGATAGATCAGGCCCATGAAAAACAGATGGGACGGCATGGCCCAGAAATCGCCCCAGCCCCGGGCCAGGGCATAGCGCAGGTCGGACAGATCCAGCCGTCGGATTTCCGGATGGGCCCGCGCGGTTTCAGCGCCGGAAATGACATGAAAATAGGCCATGGCGATCCCTCCTCTACCTCGGTAGATGAGCCGCGTGTCACGCGTGGCGCCGGTGCCCGGTCACGTCGAGCCGCAACCTTGTCGCCCATCATAGCGCGATCGGGACGGCCTGTCCCCCGCCATGGCCGGGCAAGGCGGCGACCCCCGGGGGCGCCGCCTCCCGGGGCTTTATTTGGCGGCGAAAGCCACCGTCGCACCGCCCTGGGCCAGAAGCCGGGCGGCGACCATGCCGACCAGCATGGCCGGCACGAAGATGAAGGTGCCCGGGGCCCCCAGCCCGATGGAGGTCAGGGCCGGGCCGGGGCAGAAGCCGGCCAGCCCCCAGCCGATCCCGAACAGCCCGGCACCGAGCAGTAATCTGCGGTCGATGGTGCGGCTGGTGGGCAGGTTGAAGCTGGGCGCGAAGACCGGCCTGGCGCGGACCAGAACCAGCCGGAAGCCGATAAAGGCGACAATCACGGCGCCGCCCATGACAAAGGCCAGGCTGGGATCGAACTGCCCGGCAAGATCCAGGAAGTTGGTCACCTTGGCCGGGGCGGCCATGCCCGAAATAGCCAGGCCGGCACCGAACAGAAGACCGATGGCCAGTTGAATCAGGATCGACATGTCAGCCTCCGATCACATGGCGGGCGAACAGGACGGTCAGGACGCCGGTTCCCATGAAGGTAATGGTTGCCGCCAGCGACCGGACCGACAGGCGCGACACGCCGCAGACGCCATGGCCGCTGGTGCAGCCATTGCCCCATACCGCGCCGAAGCCGACCAGCAGGCCGGCAATGATCAGCAGCGGGGTGCTGGTCGGAACGGTCTGGGCGATCGGCGCGCCAGTCGCCGCCATGACCACGAAGGGCCCGGCGATCAGCCCGGCGACAAAGGCCAGGCGGCCGAGAAAGGCGTTGTCCGTGTAGGGTGGGAACAGCCGGCTGACAATGCCGCTGATCCCGGCGATGCGGCCCTGAAAAGCCATCAGCAGCACAGCCGACAACCCGATCATGGCGCCGCCGAGCAAGGCGGTTAGGGGGGTGAACTCGGTCGCAGGCATAGGCCTTCCTTTCCCCGATGGGTTACGGTGTCGGGCGATGCGTCGGACAGACGCTTCCTCTTTTTATTGTTTTCGAATGTGCTAATATGTCAAGCATGAACATGATCGAGCCTATTCAGACCAGCCTGGAAAGCAAGGTCGCGGAGGCCGCCGCGTTGCTCGCCTCGATGGCCAATGCCAAGCGTCTGCTGGTCCTGTGCAGTCTCGTGGAAGGCGAGAAATCGGTGGGAGAAATGGCCGCCCTGGCCGGGCTCAGCCAGTCGGCCCTGTCCCAGCATCTGGCCAAGATGCGCCTGGCCGGCCTCGTCACCACCCGGCGCGAGGCCCAGACGATCTATTACCACCTCGCCAGCGACCGGGTGCGGGCGGTGCTGGAAACCCTCTACCAGCTCTATTGCGCGCCGCCGCCATAACGACCGCGGGCGGGGCGACGGCCCGCCGTGCCAAAGGCGAACCGGGGCGCCGATCTATACGCAATCTTAACACTCGACCGTCATTGTGGTGACGAGCCCCCCCGGGCTCAGATCAAGCGCAACTCTGACTGCGCTGGTACCGCGCCCCACCGTAGCCCCCCTGCGGTGGGGCGTTTCTTTGTCGATCCGGCCGTGCCGACGTCGTCGCCTGCCGGGCGGACGGCCCGGCCGGGCCATGCCGGCCGGCACCGAAACCATTGACAGACGCCGCCCCGCCAGTAACCTTCCGACCGGTCAGTATGTATGTTGAACCCGGACGGGCGCGCCCGCCGGGGCAACGGGGAGGACAGATGTGACCACGC
>JAJFJE010000247.1 GCA_021774355.1 Alphaproteobacteria bacterium | reverse complement strand
AAATGGGGGGGGGCCCATCCTAACCGCCCGGACCCCCCCGGGCCCCCCTGGCCCGCGCCGCCGGTATTGGGTGGCGCGGCCATGGGCGACCGGGCAACGAGGGGCAAACGGGATGATCGGATTATGGGTGCCGGTGACGCTGGGTGCCGCCGGTCTGCAGGCGGTGCGAACCGCCCAGCAGAAGCGGCTGACGGCGACCATCGGGCAAGGCGGCGCCAACTGGTCGCGCTATCTGTTCGGCGCGCCGCCCGCCCTGCTGCTGGTCGCCGGGCTGGCCCTGGCCGGTGGTGCCGTGGCCGTGCCGCCGCCGCTGGCGGTGCTCTATGGCCTTATCGGCGGGGTTGCCCAGATCCTCGCCACCGCCTGCCTGATTCACGGCTTCACCATCGGCGGCTTCGCCGTCGCGACCACCTATTCCAAGACCGAGCCGATCCAGGTCGCCCTGCTGGCGACCCTGGTGCTGAGCGAACCCCTGAACGGGAGCGGCTGGCTGGCGGTCGGGCTGGGCTTTCTCGGGGTGGTCATCCTGGGGGCCCGTGGCGGCCTGGCGCGACCGGGCCCGGCCATGGCCTATGGCCTGGCCTCGGGCTTTTTCTTTGCGGTGGCGAGTGTCGCGATCCGGGCCTGTGCCCTGGCCCTGCCGGCGGGCGACGCCTTTGAGCGGGCGGCCGTGACCCTGGCCCTGATCACCGCCCTGCAGACCGTCCTGCTGGGCCTGTGGCTGGCCTGGCGACACCCCCTGTCGGTTCGGGCGACTTTAACGGTGGGCTGGCCCGCCTGGTCGATCGGCCTGATGTCGGTCACCGGGTCCTTTGCCTGGTTCTGGGCCATGACCCTGGAGCCCGTGGCCCATGTCCGGGCCCTGGGACAGGCCGAACTGGTATTCACCCTGGTCCTGTCCCACCGGGCCTTCCGCGAGGCGCCGAGCCGCCGCGAACTGCTTGCCATGGGCCTGATCGTCGCCAGTGTTCTGGCCCTGCTCCTCGGCCTCGGCGGCTGACCGGGACGAGGCCTTGGAGCCTGCGTGAACCCGCTCCGGTCAATCCGGACGCGGCCAGGCGAAGATCCCGGCACGAGGCCCGGGCGACAAAATTTAAAACAGCCCCTTAGCCTTTCGCCGCAATGCAGCAGGCGGCGCATTTTGCTACCGTCCGCTCGAGTCGCCCAAGGAGCTTCCAATGGACATTTCCAAAGTATCGATCGGCCTGGCCCCGCCGGACGAAGTGAACGTCGTCATCGAGATTCCGCAAGGTGGATTGCCGGTAAAGTACGAAATCGACAAGGCATCCGGTGCCCTGTTCGTCGACCGCTTCCTTCACACCGCGATGTATTACCCGGCGAATTACGGCTTCATCCCCCATACGAAATCCGGCGACGGCGACCCCTGCGACGTGCTGGTGGTGGGCCAGACCGCCGTGGTCCCGGGCGCCATCATCCGCTCGCGGCCGATCGGTGCCCTGCTGATGGAGGACGAGGCCGGCGCCGACGAGAAGATCGTCGCGGTACCGGTCGACAAGCTCTATCCGTTCTATACCGACGTCCATTCCTATACCGACCTGCCGGTCATCCTGCGCGAGCAGATCGCGCACTTCTTCCAGCACTACAAGGATCTGGAAAAGGGCAAATGGGTCACGATCGTGAAATGGGTCGGCCCGGAAGAGGCCAAGACGCTGATCCTGGAAGGGATCGAGCGAGACCGGCACCAGGGCTGATAGCGCCGGGACCCAGCCGCTTCCGGTGCAATAGCGCTTGACGGGAACGGGCGGCTGCGCTGGCCTCTGCCTTGGCTGGTGCGTGTCGAATGGAGTGTGCAGTATGACCACGGTCTTGGCACTGGCCGCCGCGACCCTGATTGCCGCGGCCGGGCCGGCGCTGGCAGCCCAATCCAGCCCGCTTCAGGAATATTCCCATCCCCTGCCGACCCAGGGCGACGTGATCCCCTCGGACACGATCGCCGTCCGGGACGGCGGCAGCGTGATCGACTACACCAGCGACGAGGCGCATCTGGGCGACGACGACGACGCCACCAGCTGGCAATTGGTTGCCGAAACCGACAAGGCAACCCGGGTCACCCAGTATGAGGTCCACTGGAACACGGTGTATCTGGGCGATCGCTGGCACGGCTACCAGTTCGCGGTCGATGTCAGCGGCAAGTCGCTCCCCGCGACACCGGCCGGCCGCGACAGCGGCAAGTGCCGGGTCTTTGGCGGCTGCTATCGGACCGAACTGGTCCGCATCCCGGTGACCCGCGCGGCCCTGGAGCCGGCGGCCCGGACCGGCCTCAGCTTCACCATGATGGCGTCCGACGGTCGCCAGAAGTCTGTGGACATTCCTGGCCACCTGGTGACCGCCCTGCTGGCCAAGGTCGACGGTGCCGGCCAATGACCGCAAAGCGGTGCCCGTGGGACCGCCGGCGGGCCTTGGGGGCGCGGCAAGCCGGCACCCGTCGTGATCACTGGCCGGCGGACAGGTGGCTGGCGGATTCAAGATCCGCCTCCTGCTTTCCCCGCTTGAAGACATACATCTGGGCGTCCGCCCGGGTCAGGAGCTGGGCGATGGTGACCTGTTCGTCCGGGGCCGCGGTCGCCTCCCCCACGCTGTAGGCGATGCGGTAGGGCCGGCCCCAATGGGCATTGGCGTCCGACACTGCGGCCTCCAGCCGCGCTAATGCACTTCGCGTATCGGTTCCGCCATTGTGGAAAACCACGGCGAATTCGTCGCCGCCGATCCGCGCCGGGATGTCCGCATCCCTGAAGGTCGCCTTCAGCAAATTGGCCAGATCGACGATGAGATCCGAGCCGACATCATGGCCGAACCGGTCATTGACCTGCTTCAGGCCGTCCAGATCGAAGAAAAACACCGACAGCGCCTGGCGATTGCGTTGCGCCTCGCGCATCGCCTGACCGCCCAGAAGTTCGAAGCCCCGGCTGTTCAGCAGGCCGGTCAGGTTATCCGTCAGCGACAATTCCCGCAGGTCGTTCTCCTGCGCGTTGATCTTGCCGGCGACCACCACGAGCATGCCGAAGAAGAACGCCGAACTGACCGTCGCCGTCAGCGCCGCCGCCAACGGCGCCGTGATGCCGCCAATGCCGCCGAGATAGACGTGGATCATCACGAAGAGGAACGGCATCACCACGGTCAGGGGCAGAACCGGCCGCGCGATCCGGCTGCCGATGCCGACGCCCAGCAGGCTCCGCAGCAGCGATCGATCGACCCGCCGGGAGACGCTGAGCGCCGCCATCACGCACAGGCAAGCCAGCGCCAGGGGTGAGGCGCGGCGCCAGTCGCCCTGCTCGGCGCCACCGCTCATGAAGAGATAGGTCGCGAGGGTCTCGACGGTCAGGACCAGAAGCGTGAGGTTCAGCCCCTCCGCAATGCGCGCCCTGGGCTCTCGCCGGTCGGTCGACAGGACCTGGGCGAGCCCGAACAGGACGAAAGCGAAGGCCGTCTGAGCCGACATGGGCAGCGGTTCCGACGCCGCCCAGGGTGGCGTCAAGGCCCGCGCCAAATCAATCGGCGCGCCGATCAAGGGCTGCGCCAGGGCGCCCGCCCCCAGGACCGCAACCGTGAAGGCGGCGAACCGTCCCCAACGGCGGCGTTCCGGTGACATCCGGGACTCGACGAAAACGAGGCTTAGTGCGGATAAGAAAATTCCCAGGGCCGAGCCGAACTTCATGTCGTCCCACCCGCCCGGTGAAATCACCGAGAAGCCCGGAATAACCCAGTTCGAAAGCGCCAGTGAGGACACGACAAAAAGAACGGTTATCCCGTAGCGCTGCATCGCCGCCAACTGGTACAGCACTTTCGGATCTGGCCTGTTCGACAACATCGGCAACCTCGCGCCGGTCCCACCATGGTTTCCGATGGTCCCGTCGACCGGAAATTACGCCTGCGGGGCGCCGCGCCAAATTGCAGATTACGCCAATTCCAGACCCTCCGATCGGCAAATGATAATTTGCCAGCGTAATTCCGCACCAGAATCGTGGTGATTAAGGTTACGGTGACAAGACAAAATCCAGGCGTGTAGGATCTTCCGGCTTACCCGCCGGGCCGCTGGTTCAGGGCGCCAAACGCCCATGCGGCGGCCATAGCGGTATCCTCGTCGGCCGGCCCGTAATCCGGCAGATCGTCAGGGCTCGGACCGAGCAGGTCCCCCCTGCAATATTTTGCCAGGGCCATCCGCAGTTCCGCCGATGGGGCCACCACCGACAGATCCGCGGTCTTGAAGGCATGCCGGCACAGCCCGCTGCCATCGGCCCAAACGCAAATCGCGCGACCGGACGATTGCGGGACACCCGGATTGGCCGGGTTGTATTCCGCGGCCTCAAATGATTCGACAAGCATGGTGGGGCCAAAAAACTCCGCGCCCCGATGCTGACGAACAAATGAATAGAGATCCACCGTCATTCCGAATCCCCCCCAAGGGTATCTACAGGCGAACTCAAAGCCCGGTCGCCTTTAAGATCAGGAACATAAGACACTCGCGGCGGGATGGTTGCGCCGCCAATGCTCGACCCTGCCGCAATCATGTTTCCGTCACGGCGACTTCGCAACAATATTGAAACATTGGCCATTGCGGCCCGTGGCCGGATGATGGCTGCCGGATGATGGGCGATCGGGGCAGGCCGCGGCTTCCGCAGGGCGCCAATGCCCCACGATAAATTGACATCCGGCCGCGACTTCCTATCTTCAGGGGACGCGTTAACAGTTTAGCGCCAGGATCCCCGACCATGGACACCGCCGAAACCCTTGAGACACCTGCCGCCGGCATGGCGCTGAGCGACAGCGCCGCGCGGCGCATCGGCGCGCTGCTGGCGGCCGAGAACCAGCCCGGCCTGTTTTTGCGGATTTCGGTTTCGGGCGGCGGTTGTTCCGGCTTCCAGTACGGCTTCACCTTCGACGACGCGCCCCTGGACGACGATCTGGTGATCGCGAAGGGCCAGGCCGTGGTCCATGTCGACGCCATGTCTCTCGGCTTCCTGGCCGGTGCCGAACTCGATTATGTCGAGGACATGATCGGCGCCGCCTTCCAGGTGAAGAATCCCAACGCCAGTTCATCCTGCGGCTGCGGTTCGTCCTTCGCGGTCTGACCGGCGGTGCGGATCGCCAGCTTCAACGTCAATTCGGTCAAGGCCCGCCTGCCGGCGCTGCTGGCGTGGCTGGGCGAGGCGCGGCCGGACGTGGTCTGCCTGCAGGAACTGAAATGCGAAGAAGCGGGCTTCCCCCGCCTGGAGATTGAAGACGCCGGCTACCAGGCGGCCGTGGTCGGCCAGAAGAGCTATAATGGCGTCGCCATCCTGACCCGCCACAGCCTGGAGGTGGAGTGCCGCGCCCTGCCCGGCGCGCCCGACGATCTCCAGGCTCGCTATGTCGAGGCGCTGATCGGTGGAAAACTTCGCGTCGGGGGCCTCTACCTGCCCAATGGAAACCCTGTAGATAGCGAGAAATTTCCGTATAAACTCAACTGGATGTCTCGTCTTGTTGAGAGAGCGAGAGAGCTTCTTGCATTGGAGGAAATGACCGTCCTGGCAGGCGACTACAATGTCTGCCCGAGCGACGGCGACGTCTACGACCCGATCGCCTTCGCCAATGACGCCCTGTGCCGCAGGGAGTCCCGGGCGGCGTTCCGGCGGCTGCTCCATCTCGGCTATGTGGACGGGCTGATGGCCAGCGATCCCGGGCCGCGCCGCTTCACGTACTGGGACTATCAGAATCGCGCTTTCGAGCGGGACGACGGCTTGCGCATCGACCATCTGCTGCTGTCGCCCCAGGCCGCCGACCGGCTGGTCGACGCGGGGGTCGACAAGGGGCCGCGGTCCGGCGGGCGGCCGTCCGATCATACCCCGGTGTGGTGTGAACTCGATCTCTGAAACGGCGCCGGCCGCCGGCGGCTGCCTGTGCGGCGCCGTCCGCTACCTGGTGGTGGCCCCGCCCCAATCCTGCAGCCATTGCCACTGCACCCTGTGCCGCCGGGCCAGCGGCTCCGGCTTCGTCACCTGGGCGACGGTGCCGGCCAGCGCCTTCCGCATCACCCGGGGGGTGCCCCGCGCCTATCACTGGTCGCCGCGCGCGGTGCGCCAGTTCTGCGCCGACTGCGGCAGCCAGCTGACCTTCCAGTTCGCCGCCATGGCGGACGAGATCGATTTCACCTGCGCCACCCTGGACGAGCCCGGACGGGTCGCCCCCGCCTACCACACCTGGATCGCCGCCAAGCTGCCCTGGATCATGGTCGGCGATACCCTGCCGCAGCACGCCGAATGGGGTGTCGACATCGTCCCCGACGGGGTGTGAGGCCGGTCCGGCCTGGAGTCCGGCGGCCCGACGATCAGGCGCGTGGCAGGCGGGCCAGGGCCTCGGCCAGTTTGGTGCGGACCCGCAGGGCCTCGTCGCGGCGGTCGCGCTGGTCCTCGATCACGTCGGGCGGCGCCTTGGCGACGAACTGGGCGTTGCCCAGCTTGCCGTCGATCTTGGCGATCTCCTGGTCGGCCTTGGCCAGTTCCTTGTCCAACCGGCGGCGTTCGGCAGCAAGGTCGATGACATCGCCGATCGGCAAGGCGGCCACCGTCCCTTCGACGACGATCTGCACGGCGCCCGCCGGGGCGGTGTCGACCAGGGTGATGTGGTCCAGCCGGGCCAGCCGGGCGATGACCTCGCCATGGCGGGCAAGCCGCGCACGTACCGCCGGGCCGGCACCCACCAGGGCCAGGGGCAGCCGGGCCCCGGCCGGGACATTCGCTTCGGCGCGCACGGTGCGGATATCCGAGACCAGGGCGATGACCCAGCCGATTTCTGCCTTGGCCGCGCCGTCAACCAGGGCGCGGTCGAGCGCGGGCCAGGGCGCCAGAATCAGTGCGCTGTCCCGCGCCACGCCGGCCTGGGCCGCGGTCTGGGCCCATAGCTCCTCGGTAACGAAGGGCATGAAGGGGTGCAGCAGGACCAGGATGCGGTCCAGCACATGGGCGGCGGTCGCCCGGGTCTCGGCCGCCAGGGCGGCATCCTCGCCGGTCAGGACCGGCTTGATCAGCTCCAGATACCAGTCGCAGAAGGTGCCCCAGACAAACTGGTAGATGGCACCCGCCGCATCGTTGAAGCGATAGGCTTCCAGCGCCTCGACCACCGCGGCCGTCGCCTCCTCGGCGGCCCCGATGATCCAGCGGTTGACGGTGTGGCCGACGCCCTGGGGATCGAAGCCGGGAACCAGGGCACAGCCGTTCATCTCGGCAAAACGCGCGGCGTTCCACAGCTTGGTTGCGAAATTGCGATAGCCCTCGACCCGGGCCTTGGCCAGTTTGATATCGCGGCCCTGGGCGGCCATGGCGGCCAGGGTGAAGCGCAGGGCATCGGCGCCGAATTCGTCGATCAGGGCCAGGGGATCGATGACGTTGCCCTTCGACTTCGACATCTTCTGGCCCTTCTCGTCGCGGACCAGGGCGTGGATATAGACCGTGTGGAACGGCACCTCGGCCTTGAAATGCAGGCCCATCATCATCATCCGGGCAACCCAGAAGAAGATGATGTCGAAGCCGGTGACCAGGACGTCGGTCTTGTAGTGACGGTCGAGTTCCGGCGTCGCCTCGGGCCAGCCCAGGGTCGAGAACGGCCACAGGGCCGAGGAGAACCAGGTGTCGAGCACATCCTCGTCGCGGCAAAGCGTCGTCGCCTGGCCGTAATGGGCGGCCGCCTCGGCCAGCGCCGCGGCTTCGGTCTCGGCAACGAAGACCTGGCCGTCCGGGCCGTACCAGGCCGGGATCTGGTGGCCCCACCAGAGCTGGCGCGAGACGCACCAGGGCTGGATGTTGCGCATCCATTCGAAATAGGTCTTTTCCCAGTTGCGCGGCACGAACACGGTCTCGCCCTGCTCCACCGCGGCGATCGCCGGGCGGGCCAGGGTTGCCGCATCGACATACCATTGGTCGGTCAGCATCGGCTCGATGACGACGCCGGAGCGATCGCCATAGGGCTGCATCAACACATGGTCGCGGGTCTCGACCAGGAAGCCCTGGGCCTCCAGATCGGCCAGGATCCGTTCGCGGGCGGCAAAGCGGTCCAGGCCGTGATAGGCCTCCGGGATATCGTCCCGCACGACCACCCGGGCCTGCACGTCGAGCACGGCGATCTGCTCGAGATCGTGCCGCTTGCCGACCTCGAAATCGTTGAAATCATGGGCTGGGGTGATTTTCACCGCGCCGGTGCCCTTGTCCGGATCGGAATAGAGGTCGGCGACGATGGGAAGGCGCCGGCCGACCAGCGGCAGAACCGCGTAGCGGCCGACCAGATGGCGATAGCGCTCGTCGTCGGGATGGACGGCGAT
>JAJFJE010000246.1 GCA_021774355.1 Alphaproteobacteria bacterium | reverse complement strand
AGCGGCCGGATCTGACGCGATACCGCCCGCTCGACCGCGCGGTCGAGCGTGGCACAGCCGTCCTGCCCCGCGGCCGCCGGGGGCGTGGCGGCGACCGGCGGCATCCCAGCGGTCGCACCGCCGGAAAAGCGATCGGCGTCGAGCCGAGCCTGGGCGACATGGCCGTCCCGGGCGTCGATGATGACGGTGAAGCTTCCCGCTTGGGCCGGGTGCCAGGAAAACGCCCCCTGGTCGTCGGTCTGGCCGCGGAAAACCTCGTCGCCCGCGGCGTCGTGGACGATGACATCGGCCTGTTCGGGGCGGCCGCCGCCGATGAAGAAACCGTAGCCGGAGATGGTGCCGTCCTCGACCGTGGCAAAGACCTTCAGGCGGTGGGCACTGGCCGGCGCGCCGCTGGCGAGCAGCAAACACAGGCCGAGCAGCAGGCACAGGCCGAGCGGCAGCGGCCTCATGACGATCCGCCTGGGGTTAAGGCGCCGCCGGCCAGCAGTTCGGGCTTGACCCGCTTCAGGAAACCGATGGCGTAGCCGGTGATCAGCCCCTCGCCGAGCATCAGCGGGACATAGGTGACCAGGATGGTATGGGCCGCCGGAACATAGGCCGAGGCCGACAGGGCCAGCGCCGCGGCAACTCCTGCGCCGGTCAGCGCGACCGACAGGGCGCCGCACAGGCCGCCCAGCAGGGCGGCCCGGGCCGGCGTCGCACGAGCGACCAGGGGGCCGAGCAGGGTGCCGAAAATAACGCCCGGCAGGGCGATGTTGACCGTGTTCACACCCAGGGTGGTAAGCCCGCCGAAGCCGAACAGCACGGCCTGGAGGAGCAGGCCGACCAGGACCGCCGGGACCGTCAGGATGCCGATGGTCAGGCCCATCAGCCCGGCCAGCAGCAGGTGGACGCTGGACGGCGGCATCGGGACCGCGATGAGGGACGCCACGAAAAAGGTTGCCGACAGGATTGCCGTGCGCGGGATGGTCCGGTCGTCCAGGCGGCGCAGCGCCAGGGCTGCGGCCGTGCCGGCCAGGGCCCAGCCGCCGATCAGGACCGGGGCGGACAGCACGCCGTCGGGAATATGGGCCACGGCGCGGGACCTAGGGCGCCGCGCCGGCGGTGGTCATGTCGGTCGCCTTGACCCAGATCAGGCCGCCGGCTTCCACCGGCACGGTCTTGCCCTCCGGGCTGGTCATGGGCTGGTCGCCGTCGAGCAGGGCGGCAAAGCCCCACCAGCCGGCGCGCGGCATGGCATAGGCGAAGACGCCACTGGCGTCGCTCTTGATTACCTGGGTGATGAAAGCCTCGTTGGGCGGGGTGACCGAGCCGTCATTGACCCATTCCACCTCGATCTCGGCAAAGGGCGCCGGCTTGCCGTCCTTGGTGACCAGGCCGCGAAACAGATTGCCGGTCCATAGCCCGGTCGGGCGGGTCAGCGGCTGGATCTCGACCGGCAGGCCGACCATGGTGTCCCAGCCCTGGCCCGAGGCGAAGCCGTCGACCACCACCTTGGCATAGTGGACGATGTATTTGCTCTCGGCCGGTTCCCAATAGGGCTGGGGCACGACGAAGAACACCGCGGCCCCCGGCGCCTTCAGGGCGGTCGCGGCGCGCCACGCGGTCTTGCCGTCGAAATCCCGCTCCACCAGGGTGGCCGTCAGGTCGGTGGCGATCCCGTCGCGCACCATTCCGAAACGCTCGGGCTTGACCATTTCCATGGTCGGGCCCCGGTCCATGGGGTGGGTGAACACCAGGTCCAAGGTGACCGTGCCACCCTCGGGCAGAACATCGGCGTCAGGCAGGATTTCCTGAAAGTGGGCGAGGGCCGGGGCGGCCGTTGCGAGCCACAGGGCGAACCCGAAAAACACCCGGTGTGACATTCTTCCCTCCCCCCGTGCAGGCGCTGTGCAATCCGCGCTTTGATATGATCATTATACGAGAAGATCATACTTGCAAGGGGTCGCCCGGGATAAAGTCTGCCGCATCCCTGACCGCGTCGGCCTGCGGGGCCACGCAACACGCCGGTGGCAGGGTCATGCCACCGGCGTTGATGTGGTCACGCGGATCATCCCATCGGGAGGCCGGCAGCGCCCGGGCGCTCAGCTCCGGGCCAGGCGCTGCAGGACCGGCGGGGTGGTGGTCCAGCCGGCTCGGGAATTGGCTTCGACGGCCAGTTCCAGCTCGGCCGGCGAGGCAAACCGGCGGTCCCAGTCGTCCAGCCGCGGCCGGGCGATGAAACGGTTCCACAAGGGCGGCAGCAGGGAGAACAGGAAGCAGACGAAGATGGACGGCATCTGCGGCGCGTCCTTCTCGGGCTGCAGCCGGTAGAACGGGGTATAGCTGTCGAGATGGTGGTTGATGTGGTTGGTGATTTCCATCCCCAGGGGGCGCACGATCATGCCGAGATGGTTCCAGGCGTGACGCAGTTCGACCGGTGCCCCCTCGATCCGGATCAGGCCGTAATGCTGGGTGTAGTTGAAGATCTCCACCAGGAAGCGGGCAATCGTCATGCTGGCCAGGGCGACCAGGGTGGCCATCGGGCCGGCCACCACGCCCATGGTCACCGGGATTGCGAGCAACAGCAGGATCGCGAAATAGGTGCCGTTGCGCCAGTGCCATACCGGCAGGCCCCGCTTTTCCAGCATCTCGCGCTGGGCCTGGAAGGCGTCGCGATAGGCCGCGGTGCCGGCCTGCCAGACAAAGGCATAGACGTTCTGGCCACGGTGCGGCGTGTCGCTGTCGGCCGGCGTGTCGAGATGGATGTGGTGGGTGATGATGTGGGAGGTCGCCCGGGTCGGATCGCCGTAGAAGGTGTCGAGGAATTTGGCGATGAAGCGCGGCAACCAGTGCCGGCGGTGCCACAATTCATGGGAAAC
Source organism: Alphaproteobacteria bacterium (assembly GCA_021774355.1). Classification (GTDB taxonomy): domain Bacteria; phylum Pseudomonadota; class Alphaproteobacteria; order Zavarziniales; family Zavarziniaceae; genus JAJFJE01. Next base: position 12,960 of record JAJFJE010000246.1, on the reverse strand, counting down.
GGGCAAGGTGGGCACCGCGCTCAGCCAGGCGATGCTGGCGATCGAGCCGGCCAGCTGCCAGCCGGCGCCTTCGACTCCCCATAAGGGATTGCTGCCGGTCACCACCGCGCGGGCAAAAGCCGCATAAAGCAGCAGCAGCATGGGCAACTGCAGGAACAGGGCCATGTCGGCCAGCAGCGGCCAGCGTACCCGCCGCGGCGCGTGATCGGGGGGAAGCATCAGGTCCAGCACCATGAGGACCGGAAAGGTCGCCGCCCCGGCCCATACCCACGGCCCGCCGGCCAGGAAGCCGAGCACGCCGGCCAGCGTGGTCGCCGGAACGATATAGTAACGTAACGTGTCCACCCTGACGCCTCCCTGTTATCGGGCGCCGTCAACCCCCGGCGAGCGGCGCCCTGTTCTCCCTGCCGACAAGGCCTGCCAGTGCCCCCGGCCTGCCGCGCGGTCTCGACGATTAATTTTTTATACAAACAGACTTGTCTGAATGTTAGTTTGCGGGGCGAGGATTGTCAATTCATCCGGGCTTGATCACCATGACAATTCGGACCTAAGACAGGATGGCGATTCGGTCGACCGGTTCCGCGGGCCAGGCGCCCCGGCCGGCCATTGCATCCGGCAAGACAGGACTTCGGTTCAGGAGCGACATGACCTCCACCTCGACGGCCAAACCGCGGCGGCGCACCCAGGAAGAGCGCAGCAGCGAGATGAAACGGCGCATCCTCGATGCCGCCTTCGAGGTCTTGAAGGAACGCGGCTATGCCGGCTTTACCACCGCCGAGGTGGCCAAGCGGGCCGGGGTGTCGCGCGGCGCCCAGGTCCACCATTTTCCCAGCAAGAACGACCTGGTGTCCGCGGCCGTGGAGCATGTCTTCAACATGTCGCTCGCCTATGGCCTGCGCCTGGCCCAGGATGCCCGCCAATCCGACGATCCGATTGCCGCACTGCTCAGCGATGCCACGACCTTTTACTTCAGCGACTATTTCTATGTCGCCGTGGACATGATGCTGGCGGCCGAAAAGGACCCGGTGTTCAAGGAACAGACCGGCCAGGTGGTCGCCAACTACCGCCAGCCGGTCGAGGACGAATGGCGCAAGGTCATGATCGAGCAGGGGTTCCCGCCGGACCGGGCGGGCGATATCCTGTGGCTGACGGTGTCGATCCTGCGCGGCGCTGGCGTCCGCCGGCTATGGCTGCGGGAGCCCGGCCAGATCACCACGATCATGGGCGTCTGGCGGACCATCGTATCGGCCTATCTGGCCGCGGGCGAACGGGCGGTGCCGGCGGAACTGGGAGTTGCCTGACTCCCCCTGGCTGCCGTTTTCCGGCCCCTCGGCGGCGGCCGGCTGCCATTTGCTCTGCTTTCCCTTCGCCGGCGCCGGGGCCTCGCTGTTCCGCGGCTGGGCCGCCCGGTCAAGCCCGGAAGTCGTGGTCCTGCCGGTGCAGTTGCCGGGCCGGGAACACCGGCTGCGGGAGGCGCCCGAACGCTCCATGACCCGTCTGCTCGACGGCTTGGAAGCCGCCGTGCTGCCCCGCCTGCCCGGGCCTGTGGCCCTGTTCGGGCACAGCCTGGGCGCCCTGATCGCCGCCGCTCTGGCCCAGCGCCTGAGCCTGCGGGGCCGGCCGCCGGTTCACCTGTTCGCCTCGGGCGCCGCCGCACCCCATCGCCCGCTGCGCCGCCCGCCCTTGCACGGCCTGTCCGACCCGGCCTTCGTGCAGGCTATCGCGGCGCTCAACGGCACGCCGCCCGGGGTGCTTGCCGACCCCCGGCTGATGGCCCTGTTCCTGCCGATCCTGCGCGCCGATTGCCAGTTGGGCGAGACCTTTCGCCTCGATCCGCAGCACCCGCTGGCCTGCGATATCACTGTCCTGGCGGCCGATGACGACCCCTTTCTCGACCCGGCGAGCGTTGCCGCCTGGGGCGAGATCGGCACCGGCAAGACCGTGATCCGGCGCTTTTCCGGCGATCACTTCTATCTCCTGCCCCAGCTCGACACCCTGTTCACCGACATCATCCGCCCGGCGCTGATCGCCTGACGCCGGGTCAGGCGGCGGCAAAGCCCACGGCGCACAGCATCAGCGGGCCGTGGACCCGGTGGCGGCCGGCCAGCGGCCAGCGCTCGGCCAGGCCGCGGCCGGCGGCGGTCAGGGGGGTGACGGTGAAACGATCCCCGTCGACGCGCACCGCCACATCCTGGAAGTCGAGCCAGGCGCCGGTGATGGCGTATTGGCACTTGTAGAAGGCCTCCTTGGCGCCGAACAGCAGGGTCGCGGCGCGGGCCGCGGCCGGTTCGGAAAGCGTGCCCAGCCAGGCCCGCTCGTCCGCGGTGCAGACCAGCGGCCACAGCCGGGCGTCGACCCGGCCGATCATCTCCGCGTCGAGCCCCAGGGCCGCGAAATCATGCCGGGCCGCGACCACGGCCGCGGCGTAATCGGTGGTGTGGGTGATGCTGCCGGTCACCGGGCCGGGCCAGCAGGGCGCCCGGTCGGGTCCCGCGGGCAGGGCGGCAGTGGCCAGGCCATACCGGGCGAGGCCCTGGCGTGCGCACAGCCGGCCGGCGGCGAATTCGGCCCGCCGGGCAGGCGAGGCGGCGCGCAGATGCTCGGCCTCGCCCGGCAGCAGGGCGTCGAGCGGCACCGGCTGGTCGATTTCGAAGGCCGCCACCGGACCGTCGAACAGCGTGGCCAGGTGAGGGGCAGGGCGGGGTTGAAGCATCCTGTATGCACCTAATGGTATATGTTTTAAGCTATAAGATATCTATACGGGTATTCTTCGATTGACGGATGTAACGGATAAAGAATACTCTTTTTACGACGTTCAGCACTCTCGGGGCCCCCCCCAGGCGGATCAAGAAGGAACGGAACCATGGCGAACGAGTCGAAGATACCCCATCAGGAGGTGCTCCAAGGCGCCGCCATGACTCCTCAGGCGCTCAATACCGCCAAGCTGGCGGGCGAGGTGCTGGTGCCCGGCGCCAGCGAACTGATTGCCGGCAATATCGGCAGCGGCGTCGGCCATTTCCTCCTCAACGGCCTGGTGGTCGCGGCGCTCGCCCCGTCCCTGCCGCTGGTGGCGGCGCTCGCCTCGATCGCTGTGCGGACCAATTCCTACAGCAGTTCGACCCGCGGCCGCTTTCTCTGGCAGAAGGGCTGAACGCCAGCCCACGACCTGACCGGCGGGGCCGTTACGGCCCGGCTCCGCCGGCCCTCGACCAGATCTGCGAATGGCGATCGGTGGCGCGCCCATGGATAACGGCTTCGATCACCGCACGGCCGCGACCCTGAAGCGCGCCTCGGCCAGGCTCAAGGCGTTACAGGACGAGAATGCGGCGTTGAAATGCCGGGGGCCGGTCGCCGTGATCGGCATGGCCTGCCGGTTTCCCGGCGGCGCCGACGACCCCGCCCGGTTGTGGGACCTGCTGGCTGCCGCTCGCGACGCCGTGGTGCCGGTCCCGGCGACGCGCTGGGACCTTGCCCGATGGTGGCACCCGGATCCCGAGGCGCCGGGCCGGGCCTATGTCCGCGATGGCGGCTTTCTCGGCGATGTCGCCGGCTTCGATCCCGGCTTCTTCAATATCACCCCGCGCGAGGCCCTGGCGCTGGACCCTCAGCAGCGGCTCCTGCTCGAAGTCTCGTGGGAGGCCTTCGAGGATGCCGGCTGTAATCCAAAGAATTACGCCGGGACCAGGGCCGGAGTCTTTGTCGGGCTGGCCAATTACGACTATATCCAGGCCCATGTCCATTCGGGCGATCCGGCGCGCATCGACGCCTATTCGGGCAGCGGCGTCATGTTCTCGACCGCCGCCGGCCGGCTCTCCTATGTCTATGATTTCCAGGGCCCGTGCCTGACGGTGGACACGGCCTGCTCGTCGTCCCTGGTCGCTCTCGATCTCGCGCTCAAGAGCCTGCGCCGGGGCGATTGCGACCTGGCGCTGGCCGGCGGCGCCAGCCTGATGCTCTCGCCCGACGCCATGGTCGCCCTGTGCAAGGTCAAGGCGCTGGCCCCCGATGGGCGCAGCCGCGCCTTCGACGATGCCGCTGCCGGCTATGGCCGGGGCGAGGGCTGCGGCCTGGTCCTGCTCAAGCGGCTCGACGACGCCCTGCGCGACGGCGATCGCATCCAGGCCGTGTTGGCCGGTGCGGCGGTCAATCACGACGGCCGCAGCAACGGCCTGACCGCGCCCAGCGGCCCGGCCCAGCAGGCCGTGATCCGGGCGGCTCTGGACGATGCCGGGCTCGACCCGGCGGCGATCGGCTATGTCGAGGCCCATGGCACCGGCACCCGCCTGGGCGATCCGATCGAGGTCAATGCCCTGGCCCGGGTCTTCGCCCCCCGGCCGGCCGGCGCCGAACTGCTGATCGGCTCGGTCAAGAGCAATATCGGCCACGCCGAGGCCGCCGCCGGCATTGCCGGGGTGATCAAGGCGGTGCTCGCCCTGCGCCACGGCGTGCTGCCGCCCAGCCTCCATGTCGCCACGCCCAACCGCCTGGTCGATTGGGCGGCGTTGCCGGTCCGGCTGGTCACGGCGGCGCAGCCCTGGCCGGCGGGACCGCGGGCGGCCGGGGTCAGCGCGTTCGGCCTCAGCGGCACCAATGCCCATCTGGTGGTGACCGAGGCGCCCCCGGCCGCCGCGGTGCCGGTGCCGCCCATCCCCCTGTTGGTGTTGTCCGCCGCGACACCCGACGCCCTCGTGGCCTTGGCCGGGCGCTGGCGCTGCCGGCTGGCCGCTGCCGCGCCGGACGAACTCGCCGCCCTGCTCTGGACCGCCGCCCGGCGCGCACCCCTGGACCTGCGCCGGGTGGCGTTCGGCGACAGCCCCGCGGCCCTGGTCGCGGCACTCGACAGCGGCGCCGGCGAACCCCCGCCCGGTGCCGCGCCAACCGTGGTCGCGGCCGCGGCGCGCTGGCTCCAGGGCGACGACATCGACTGGCCGGCCTTGCTGGCAGCCCCCGGGCGGCGCACCACCGCGGCCCCGCTCTATCCCTTTCAGCGCCAGCCCCTGTGGCTGCCGGTCGGCCCGTTGCGGCCGGGCCAGGGCGCCGACGGCCCGAATTTTTCCCCTGACGAGGCAGCAACGATGGATGGCGGCGCAGACAATCTGGCGATCACGGCCGACCTGACGGCCCGGCTGGCGGCGATCAGCGGCTTCGATCCGGGCCAGATCGAGCCCCGCCGTCCCTTGACCGATATGGGCCTCGATTCCCTGATGATGCTGAAGTTCGCCCAGGAGATCGAGCGCGGCTATGGCGTCGCCCTGCGCCTCGGCCAGTTCTTCGACGAACTCGCAACCGTCGACGCGATCGCCCAGCATCTGCGCCGCCATGGCCGGCCACCGGCACCGACGCCGGTCGCGCCCGCAGCGCCGGCCCTGCCTGGGGCGCCGGTCCTGCCCGCGGCGCCGGCCCTGCCGGTCGCCGGGGCCGCGGGGACGCTGTTCCAGCAGCAGATGCAACTGGTGGCGCAGGTCGCGGCGCAGAACCTTGCCGGTGTCACCGAACTGGTGCGGCTGCAGCTGGCCCAGGGGGCGGTACCGGCCGCCCTGGTACCGGCAGCACCCGCCCCGGCCCCGCCCCGGTCGGCCCCGCCCCGGTCGGCCACGGCGCCGGCGGCCAATTTCCGTGGCCTCAACCTGGCCGGGGTGACCCTCGATGCCCGGCAACAGGCCTTCGTTACCGCGCTGGTCGCCGACCATGTCGCCCGCACCGGCCGCTCGAAGGCCCAGGCGGAGGCCAGCCGGGCGGTGCTGGCCGACTGGAAGAGCACCCTGTCGTTCTGGGGCCAGCTGAAAGAGGCCAAATATCCCATCGTCGGGGCCCGCTTCGACGGCGCGCGGATGTGGGACCTGGACGGCAATGGCTATGTCGATATTGCCATGGGCATGGGCGTGCACGGCCTGGGCCACCGCCCGGCCGGGATCCACGCGGCGTTGCAGGATGAACTGGCGGCCGGCCTCGGCCTGGGCACCCAGACGGCGCTGGCCGGCGACGTCGCGCAACTGGTGCACGAGCTGACCGGCTGCGCTCGGGTGACCTTCTGCAACACCGGCTCGGAAGCGGTGATGGTCGCCCTGCGGCTGGCCCGGGCGGTCACCGGGCGGTCCCGCGTCGCCCTGTTCAAGCACGCCTTTCACGGCACCTTCGACGGCGTCCTGGCCGTCGATGTCGAGGGCGAGGCGGTGCCCATCGGCCCGGGCACCCTGCCGGCCATGATCGACGATCTGCTGCTGCTCGACTATGGCAGCGACGCGGCCCTCGCCGCGATCGAGGCCGCGGGCCACACGCTTGCGGCGGTGCTGGTCGAACCGGTACAGAGCCGCCATCCCGACCTTCAGCCCCAGCGTTTCCTGGCCGACCTGCGCCGGCTTACGGCGGCGTCCGGCACCGCCCTGATCTTCGACGAGATGATCACCGGCTTCCGCATCCATCCGGGCGGCGCCCAGGCCTGGTTCGGCGTGACCGCCGACCTGGCCCTTTACGGCAAAGTCGCAGGCGGCGGCCTGCCCATCGGCGTCGTCGCCGGCAGCGCCCGCTTCCTCGACGCCATCGACGGCGGCCCCTGGGCCTATGGCGACAGCTCGCGTCCCCAGGTGCCGATGATCTATTTCGGCGGCACCTTCTGCCGCAATCCGGCGACCATGGCGACCGCCCGGGCGGCCCTGGCCAGGATGAAGGCGGCCGGTCCCGACCTCCAGGCCACGGTCAATGCCCGCACCGGCCGCTTCTGCGACCGCTTGAACCTGTGGTTCGAGAGCCGGGGGGTGCCCCTGCGGGCCGAGCATTTCGCCGCCCAGTGGCGCCTCGTCCCCCTGGGCGACCGGGACAGCCAGCCGATCGAACTCGAACTGCTCCATCTCCTGATGATGAAGCGCGGCGTCTACACCTGGGAAAGGCGGATCTGCTTCTTCTCCACGGCCCACGGCGACGGCGATGTCGACCAGGTCTTTGGCGCCATCACCGACGGTATCGCCGAATTGCGCCAGGGCGGCTTTGCCTGGTCGGTCGAGCGCCATCCCCGGCCGTCCTTCGCCCCCTTGACCTCGGTCCAGCGCCGGCTCTACGCCGTGGCGCAATGGCCTGCGGGCGAGCTTGCCTATCACATGCCCCAGGCCTTCCGCATCGCCGGCCCGCTCGACGCCGACCGGCTGGAACAGGCCTTGCGCCGGGTGATCGCCCGCCATCCCAGCCTGCGCACCGGCTTCGTCGAGATCGACGGCGCCCAATGGGCCAAGACCTGGGACGAGCCGCGTTTCATGGTGGAGCGGTGCACGGCGACGGAGGCCGATGTCGAAGGGATCATCGCCGGCTTCGTGCGGCCCTTCGACCTGGCCCAGGCGCCGCTGTTCCGCGCCCTGGTGGCAAGCCTGGGACCGGACCGGCATCTCCTGCTGACCGATGTCCACCACATGGTGGCGGACGGCCTGTCGGCCAACATCATCGGCACCGAACTGATGGCGCTCTACGACGGCGCCACCCTTGCCCCCATCACCTATGACCTGGCCCGTTGCCAGGACCGGGCGGGCGCCGGCGGGGAGGGCGCGCGGGGCGAGGCCAACGGCGCCTTCTGGGCGGCCACCCTGGCCGGCGACCTGCCCCGCCTCGCCCTGCCCGAGGACCGCCCGCGCGGCCCCCTGCCGGCGTTCCGCGGCGACACCGTCACCCTGGTGATCCCACCCGCGACCACCCGGGCGCTGAAGGCCCTGGGCCGCCAGGCCGGCACCTCGCTGTACGGGGTGATGCTGGCCGCCTGGAGCGTGTTGCTGCACCGCCTGACCGGGCAGGAGGAGGTGGTGATCGGCGGCGCCGTCGCCGGCCGCGACCAGGCCGAACTGGCCGAGGCGGTTGGCATGTTCGTCAACACCGTCGCCTTCCGCATCCGGCCCGCCGCCGCGACCCCGTTCCGCGACCATCTGGCGGCAGTGGCGGCACAGAGCCGCGCCGTCTATGACCACCAGGATTACCCGTTCGAGGCGATCGCCGCCCTGGACCGCGACCGTCCGGCCAACCGCCATCCGGTGTTCGATACCATCCTGTCCTACGATAATGCGGGCGAACGGGCATTCCGCACCCGCGACCTCGCCTTTGTTCAACAGGACATCGCCACGCCCGGGGCGATGGTCGACCTGCTGGCCGAGGTGATCGACACCGACGAACGGCTGACCCTGCGCCTGACCTATGCCACGGCCCTGTTCGACCGGGCGACCATCGCCCGCTGGGCGGCCGGGTTCGAGTGCCTCCTGGCGGCGATCCTGGCGACGCCGGACCAGGCGTTGGGCCGCCTGCCCGTGGTCGGGCCGGACGAGGCCGCGCTGCTCGAACGCTTCAACGCGACCGCTGCCGCCTATCCGGAACAGGCGACCCTGCTCGACCTGTTCGCGGCCCAGGCCGCCCGCCAGCCCGATCGTCCGGCGGTGCGCTGCGGCGACCATGCGCTCAGCTACCGGGAGCTTGACCGCGACAGCACGGCCCTCGCGGCCCGCCTGGCCGCGCGGGTGGCCCCTGGGGCCATGGTCGGGCTGTTCCTCGATCGCTCGGCGGCCGCGGTGGTTGCCATGCTGGCGAGCCTCAAGGCCGGCGCCGCCTATGTCCCGCTCGATCCGCTCTATCCCACGGATCTGATCGACCACATGATCGGCGATGCCGGCTGCGGCGCCGTCCTGACCAGCGCCGAACTGGCGGCCACGCTGCCGGCAGGGCGCCGCCACCTGGCCCTGACGGTCGACGGTGACGCGCCGCCGGCCGCCCTGCCGCCGGCGCCGGTTCCCGCCGATACCGCCTATGTGATCTATACCTCGGGCTCGACCGGGCGGCCCAAGGGCTGCTTGATCAGCCACCGCAACGTGGTGCGCCTGCTGGTCAACGACCGCTGCGACTTTGCCTTCGGCCCCGACGATGTCTGGCTGTGCGCCCATTCGTTCAGCTTCGATTTCTCGGTGTGGGAGATCTGGGGCGCCCTGGCCTATGGCGGCCAGGTGGTGATCGCGGCGCGCGACGACCTGCGCGACCCGGCCCGTCTGCTCGCCCTGGTCCGGCTCCACCGGGTGAGCGTGCTGAACCAGACCCCCGGCGCCTTTTACGGCCTGATCGCCGCCGAGGAGGCGGCATCCCGCCACGACCTGGCCGACCACCTGCATACCGTGATCTTTGGCGGCGACCGTCTGGAGCCCAGCTACCTGCGGCCCTGGGCAGCGCGCTACGGCCTCGACCGGCCGGTCCTGGTCAACATGTACGGCATCACCGAAACCACCGTCCATGTCAGCTATCACCGCCTGACCGACGCCGATGTCTTCGGTTCCCCCGGGCTCAGCCTGATCGGCCGGCCGCTGCCGGATACCACCATCGAGGTGCTGAGCCCCCTGGGCGAACGCCAGCCCCTGGGCGTGGCCGGCGAGCTTTATGTCGGCGGCGGCGGTGTTTCGGCCGGCTATCTCAACCGCCCGGAGCTGACCGCCGCACGCTTCGTCGGGCATCACGGCCGCCGGCTCTACCGCACCGGCGATCTCGGGCGGTTGCGCCCGGACGGCCGGCTCGACTATCTCGGCCGCAATGACCACCAGGTGCAGATCCGCGGCCACCGGGTCGAACTGGGCGCCATCGAACAGGCCCTGCTCGACCATCCGGGGATCACCCGGGCGGTCGCGACGATCCACGCCGCCGCCGCTGGCGGCGACCATCTGGTGGCCTATCTGGTAGGCGCGGCGGGGCTGACCGCCGACACCCTGCGCGGCCATCTGGAAAGATATCTTCCGGATTACATGATTCCCCATCATTTTGTCGCCCTGGAGGGCCTGCCGCTGACCGCCAACGGCAAGCTCGACCGGGCCGCCCTGCCGCCGCCCGAGACCGCCCGGCTGGCGCCGGGCACGGCCTTCGCCGCGCCCGAGAGCGCTGCCGCGCGGACCATCGCAGACGTCTGGGCCGCGGTGCTGGGGCTGCCCCGGGTCGGGCTGGACGACAATTTCTTCGCGCTGGGCGGCGATTCCATCAAGGCCCTGCAGATCGTCAGCCGGCTGCGCAAGGCCGGCATCCACCTGACCCTGGGGCAGATCTTCGCCGCCCGCACCGTGGGCGCGCTGGCCGGGCAGGTTGCGCCCGTCGCCGCCCCCCGACCCGCCGGCGCGGGCGCCGGCCGCGCCGGCCTGACCGCGATCCAGCATTGGCTGATCGGCGATCTCGGGCGCGACCCGGGGCATTTCAACAATGTCGCCTTGCTGGCCAGCGTCGAGCGGATCGACCCGGCCGCCCTGCAGCAGGCGCTCGACCGGGTGGTCGCCCATCACGACGTCCTGCGGATCAGCCTCGACCTGACGGCGCAGCCGCCCCAGCAGGTCATCGCGCCCACCCTGGCGGTGCCTGTCGAACAGGTCGACTTGCCCCATGACGCGGCCCTGACGGCCCATGCGACGGCCCTCCATCGTACCATCGACGTGACCCGCCCGCCCCTGCTGCGGGTCGTCGTCTATCACCTGCCCGAGGGCGACCGGCTGATGGTCCTGGTTCACCACCTGATGATCGACGGCCTGTCCTGGCGCATCCTGATGGAGGACCTGACCGCCGCCTACCAGGCCGCGCGGGACGGCGCGCCGATCACCCTGCCGCCGACCGGCCGGCCCTGGCTCGACTGGGTCGGGCTGGTCCAGGGCTATGCGGCAAGCGCCGAATTGCACGCCGAGCTGCCCTATTGGCGTGCCGTCGATGCGACGCCGGTGCCGCCGCTGCCCCAGGATTTCGACGATCCGGCGAATGAAATGGCGGCCGCCCGCTGGGCCCGCCTGGAACTCGACACGGCGCGCACGGCGGCGCTGCTGACGGCGGTGCCCCGGGCCCATGGGGTGCAGATCAATGCCATTCTGCTGACCGTCGTCGCCCGCGCCTTCCGCGCCTGTTTCGGGGTCGAGCGGCTGCGCGTGCGCCTGGAAGGCCATGGCCGGGAGGAGATTGCCCCCGATGTCGATCTCAGCCGCACCATGGGCTGGTTCACCTCGATGTTCCCGGTGGTGCTCGACCTTGCCGGGACCACCGATGTCGCCGACGAATTGCGCGTGGTGGCCGAGACCCTGGAGCGCATCCCGCGCAAGGGCCTGGGCTATGGCCTTCTGAAATATCTCAGCCCCGAGCGGCCGGACGGCCTGACCGGCTTCGGCCGCCAGCCGGAAGTGGGGTTCAACTATCTGGGCCAGTTCGAGGACGAGGAGGGCGGCGGCTTCCGCTTCGCCGACACCCCGACCGGGCCGCTGATGGGGCCGGGCCTGCCCCGCCAGATCGTTCTCGAGGTCGAGCCGTCGGTGGTCAACGGCCGGCTGGTCATCCTGGTCGGCTACAACAGCCGGATGCATGGCCAGGCGACTATCGACCGCCTGATGGCCGGGTTCGAAGACGCCCTGGCCCCCCTGACCGGGGCGGCCCCGGACCTGCCGGCCCCGGACCTGCCGGCCCCCGACCTGCCGGCCCCGGTGCTGGCCCGGCTGGGGGTTGCGCCGGCGGCGATCGAGGCGGTACTGCCGCTTTCGCCGCTACAGGAGGGGCTCTATTTCCATGCCCTCAGCGGCGACCGCCTGTCCTATTTCCAGCAATTCACCTATCGCCTGACCGGGCCGCTCGACCTCGACCGCTACCGGGCGGCGTGGCAGGCGGTGGCGGCGCGCCACCAGGCGCTGCGCGCGGCCATGGTCGAAGGGCGCGACGGCCGGCCGGTCCAGGTGGTGCTGAAACGGCGCGACCTGCCCTTCGTGGTCGAGGATGCCCGGGGCCTTGCCGCCGCCGACCAGGCGGCCCGCCTGGCGGCCCTGACCGCTGCCGACCAGGCGCGCGGCTTTGACCTCGCCGCCGATCCGCTGATGCGGGTAACGGTGCTGCGGACTGGCGCGGAGGTCTGCGAGGTGCTGTGGACCGACCACCACATCGCCGTGGATGGCTGGTCCCTGACCATCATCCAGGGCGAAGTGATGGCGATCTACGAGGACCTGGACGCCGGCCGGCCTGTCACCCTGGCCCCGGCCCCGCAATTCGCCCGCCATCTCGACTGGCTGGCGCGCCGGGACGATGCGGCGGGCCGGCGCTATTGGCGCGCGCTGCTGGCCGATCCGCCACCGCCCTCGACCGTGCCCGGCCTCGATCCCGCGGGACGGGCGGCCGGGCGTGACCTGGGCGCCCATGTGTTCCGCCTGGACCGGGCCGAGACCGCCCGCCTGGGCGCCCTGACGGCGCGCCTGAACGTCACCCTGAACACCCTGGTGCAGGCCCTCTGGGCGGTGCTGCTGGCGGGATTCAACGGCCGCGACGACGTCATCTTCGGGGCCGTGGTCTCGGGCCGCCCGCCGGAACTGGACGGGGTCGAGGCCATGGTCGGGCTGTTCCTTCAGACCGTGCCGGTGCGCCTCCGCCTCGACCGCGCGGCAAGCTTCGCCACGCTATGCGCCGCGGTGCAGAACCAGGCCGCGGCGAGCGAGCCCTTCCACCATGTGCCCCTGGCCGAGATGCAGCGTCTCGACGGGGTTCGCCGGACCCTGTTCGACCATGTCCTGGTGTTCGAGAACTATCCCCTGGGCGGCGGTGACGGCGGCCGCTTCCGCGTCGACCAGGTCCGCATCGCCCAGCGGATGCACTACGACTTCGACCTGATGATCGACCCGGGCGAGGAACTGGTCGCGACCTTCACCTTCAACCGCGAGGTCATTGCCACAGCCGAATTCAGCCGCATCGAAGCGCAGTTCCGCCGCCTGGTCGGCGCTGTCCTGGCGACCCCAGACGCGCCGCTCGACAGCCTGGATCTGGGCGCCGCCGCGCCGCTCGCGGCCGGCCAGGCGCCGCCGCCGGGGCGGGTGCTCGACCTGGTCGCGGCCCAGGTCGCCGCCCGGCCCCAGGCCATTGCGGTCGAGGCCGGGGGCGCGAGCCTCTGCTATGAGGCCCTGGATGCCCGGGCCGGCCGGCTGGCCCGGGTGCTGGCAGGGCAGGGGGTGGCGCCGG
>JAJFJE010000245.1 GCA_021774355.1 Alphaproteobacteria bacterium | reverse complement strand
CAGCAATATTAGGCTAAATGACGGCGGGTATAAGGGGTTAGGGCACGGAACGATTTTAAAGGAAATGGGTGCAACTAATAAAACATGGGACGCAGTTGAGAGAATGACGTGGTGTGATATGAAAATATACAAAGAAGTATTGTCACTTTATAAGTGAATAATGATACATAAAATAACATTTGGAAAAGTGTATGTTACGGTTATTTTAGTGTTATTATTTTTTCGGATTTTCGTATGTTTACTGAAACGAATGAAAATATTTCGGGTGGTTCGTTGCGTGCGCGCTGTTCGTTCACTAGACGGTCATATGGACCCCCGTGCCGACTTCTTCCTGCGGTCACCCCGCAATCCTTGTCGCCGGCGGTGCCGGCTATATCGGCTCTCATGCCTGCAAGGCGCTGGCGGCGGCGGGGTTCCGGCCGGTTACCCTGGACAATCTGTCGACCGGGCATCGCTGGGCGGTGAAATGGGGGCCCCTGGTCGAGGCCGATATAGCCGATGGCCGGGCGGTGGCTGCGGCGGTGGCCGATCATGGGGTGGTTGCGGCGCTGCATTTCGCGGCGCTCAGCATCGTGTCGGATTCGGTGCGGGCACCCCTGCGCTACTACGACAATAATGTCACCCGGGCACTGGCCTTTGTCGCCGCTTTGCTCGGGGCGGGGGTGACCCGCTTCCTGTTCTCCTCCACCGCCGCGGTCTATGGCCTGCCCAGGATGTCGCCGATCGCGGAACATCATCCGACCGTGCCGATCAATCCCTATGGCGCGACCAAGCTGGCCTTTGAGGGTGCCCTGCGCGCCCTGGAGCCGGCCCATGGCCTGCGCACGGTGGTGCTGCGCTATTTCAATGCCGCCGGTGCCGACCCGGAGGGCGCGATCGGCGAGGCCCATGCGCCAGAAACCCATCTGATTCCCAACCTGGTCCGCGCCGCCCTGGGCCTGGGGCCGCCGCTGTCCCTGTTCGGCACCGACTATGCAACCCGCGACGGCACCGCCGAGCGCGACTATATCCATGTCGCCGACCTGGCCGAGGCCCATGTGGCGGCGCTGCGCCATCTGCTCGCCGGTGGCGAGAGCCTGACCCTCAATGTCGGGACCAGCACCGGGGTGACCGTGGCCGAGGTCCTGGCCACGGCCGGCGCCCTGCTGGGGCGGCCGGTGCCCCATTGCCTGGGGCCGCGCCGGCCGGGCGATCCGCCCGCCCTGGTCGCCGATGCCGGGGCTTTGCGCCGGCGCCTGGGCTGGGCGCCGGCCCGCTCCGACATGGCCACCATCCTGCACGATGCCTTTGCCTGGCACGGCCGGCAGGGGCCGGGTCCATAGGCTGTCCCCGCGGCCGCGGCGGCCCCCGGCGGGGCAGTTCCGGCTTGCTTTCGCTGGCCAACAGGAGTAGAGCCCGCCCATTCCACACGTGGGGTATGCGGCTGCGGGGTGTTCCCGTCGGTCGCTCCGGTGTCCGCTGCGGCGGGCGACCCCCACGGAGGCTCGAACCGGAAAAGGACTTTTTCCATGGCTATGCCAAGCTTTACCATGCGCCAGCTGCTTGAGGCCGGCGTCCATTTCGGCCACCAGACCCACCGCTGGAACCCGAAGATGGGCCCCTATCTCTTCGGCGTGCGCAATAACGTCCACATCATCGACCTGGGCCAGACCGTGCCCATGCTGCACCGCGCGCTGCAGGCCGTGCGCGACGTCGTTGCCGCCGGCGGCCGGGTGCTGTTCGTCGGCACCAAGCGCCAGGCCCAGCAGCCCTTGGCCGAGGCCGCGGCCCGCTGCGGCCAATATTATGTCAACCACCGTTGGCTGGGCGGCATGCTGACCAACTGGAAGACCATCTCCCAGTCGATCAAGCGCCTGAAAAGCCTGGACGAGCGGCTGAGCGGCGAGACCCTCGGCCTGACCAAGAAGGAACAGCTGAACCTCGCCCGCGAGCGCGAGAAGCTGGAACGGGCGCTCGGCGGCATCAAGGAAATGGGCGGCCTGCCCGATATTCTGTTCGTGATCGACACCAACAAGGAAGACATCGCCGTGATGGAGGCCCGCAAGCTGGGCATTCCGGTGGTGGCGATCCTCGATTCCAATTCCGATCCCAGCGATATCACCTATCCGGTGCCGGGCAATGACGACGCCCTGCGCGCCATCAACGCCTATTGCGACCTGCTCGCCCGCGCGGTGCTCGACGGCATCCAGGCCGAAATGACGGCCGCCGGCGTCGACACCGGCGAGGTCGACGAGCCTGTGGTCGACGAGCCTGTAATCGAGGAACCCGTGACCGACGAGCCCGTGGCCGAAGCGCCGCAGCCGGCCGCCGCTGCCGACGATGCCGCCCCGCTCGGCGCCGCAGCGGGCGACCAGGTACCCGCCCAGGCCTGAGGAGAACAGCCATGGCAGAGATCACCGCGACCCTGGTCAAGGAACTGCGCGACAAGACCGGCGCCGGCATGATGGATTGCAAGAAGGCGCTGTCCGCCAATGACGGCGACGTCGAGGCGGCGGTGGACTGGCTGCGCACCAAGGGCTTGGCCGCAGCCGCCAAGAAGGCCGGGCGGGTCGCCGCCGAAGGCCTGGTCGCGGTGGCCTCGGACGGCCCCCGGGCGGCCGTGGTCGAGGTCAATTCCGAAACCGACTTCGTCGCCCGCAATCCCCAGTTCCAGGCCTTCGTGGCCACTGTCGCCCGGGTGGCGCTCGCCTCCGGCGGCGACCTGGCGGCCCTTGCGGCGGCGCCCTATCCGGGCACCGGCAAGACCGTTGCCGCGGAACTGACCGGCCTGATCGCCACCATCGGCGAAAACATGACCCTGCGCCGGGTGGCGGTGCTCGAGGTGCCGCACGGCGCCGTCGCCAGCTATGTCCATTCCGCCGTGGCCCCGGGCATGGGCAAGATCGGCGTGCTGGTCGCCCTCGAGTCCGGCGCCGCCAGCGAGACCCTGGACGGCCTGGGCCGCCAGGTCGCGATGCATGTTGCGGCGACCAACCCGGCCTCGCTCGACGTGTCCTCGCTCGATCAGGCCCTGGTCGAGCGCGAGCGGACCGTGCTGTCGGAGCAGGCCCGGGCCAGCGGTAAGCCCGAGGCGATCATCGAAAAGATGATCGATGGCCGGATCCGCAAGTTCTACGAGGAAGTGGTCCTGCTGGAACAGGCCTTCGTGGTCGACCCGGAGCAGCGGGTCGGCAAGGCGGTGGAAGCCGCCGCCAAGGCCGCCGGCGCCCCGATCAAGGTCGGCGGCTTTATCCGCTTTGCCCTGGGCGAAGGCATCGAGAAGGAAGCCAGCGACTTCGCCGCCGAAGTGGCTGCCGCAGCCCGCTGACACCTGCCGGCTTCAAAGGCCCGGTCGGCAACGACCGGGCCTTTTTTGCTCCCGGCCGTTGGCCGGGTCGCAGGCCTCTGTTATACCCCTTGACCAGCCGGCGCGGGGTGCCGGCAAAGCTTCGGGTTTTGCAATGACAGATGGGCCGTCCTTTCGCCGGGTGCTTCTCAAGGTCTCGGGCGAGGCGCTGATGGGTGGTCAAGCCTATGGCATCGACATCCTCACGGTCGATCGTATCGCGGCCGCCATTCACGAAGTCGTGAACCAGGGCACCGAATTGTGCCTGGTGATCGGCGGCGGCAATATCTTTCGTGGCCTGTCCGGGGCGGCCCGGGGGATGGAGCGGGCCACGGCCGACTATATGGGAATGCTGGCCACGGTGATGAACGGCCTGGCCATGCAGAACTCGCTGGAGCGGCTGGGGCTCCAGACCCGGGTGGTCTCGGCCATTCCCATGACCTCGGTGTGCGAGCCCTATATCCGGCGGCGGGCGATCCGCCACATGGAAAAGGGGCGGGTGGTGATTTTCGCCGCCGGCACCGGCAACCCCTTTTTCACCACCGATACGGCGGCCGCCCTGCGCGCCGCCGAGATGGGCTGCGATGCCATGATGAAGGGCACCCAGGTCGACGGTGTCTACAGCGCCGATCCCAAGCGCGACGC
>JAJFJE010000244.1 GCA_021774355.1 Alphaproteobacteria bacterium | reverse complement strand
CTGCTGGCCCAGGTCGACAGCTCGGTCGGCGGCAAGACGGCGATCAACACCGCCCACGGCAAGAATCTGGTGGGCGCCTTCTACCAGCCGCGCCTGGTGCTCGCCGACACCGCGACGCTGGACACCCTGCCGCGCCGGCACTTGCTGGCCGGCTATGCCGAAATCGCCAAATATGGCCTGCTGGGCGACGCCGCCCTGTTCGAGTGGCTGGAAATTAACGCGCCGGGCCTGCTGGACGGCGACCAGGCGGCCCGCACCGAAGCGATCCGCGCCAGTGTCGCGGCCAAAGCCCGGATTGTCGCCGCCGACGAACGGGAAACCGGCGAACGGGCGCTGCTCAATCTCGGCCACACCTTCGGCCATGCCCTGGAAGCGGCCACCGGCTACGGCCCGGACCTGCTCCACGGCGAGGCGGTCGGCATCGGCATGGCCCTGGCCTTCGACCTGTCGGTGGTGCTGGGCCATTGCCCGGGCCAGGATGCCCAGCGGGCCCGCCGGCACCTGGCCGCGGTCGGCCTGCCGGTATCGCCGCGGGACATCCCCCATGCCGCCGAACGGGGCGACGCCCTGGCACCGGCCGCGCTGCTCGCCCATATGGGCCAGGACAAGAAGGTCAAGGACGGCCGCCTGACCTTCATCCTGACCCGCGGCATCGGCCAGGCCTTCATCACCCGCGACGTGCCCGTCGCCGCGGTCGCCCAGGTCCTGGCCGCGGCCTGAATCAGGCGTAATCGGGCAGGCCGAATTCCGCGAGAAACAGGCCGAAGCACAGCACCAGCATCAGGACGTCGGTATCGAAGGTGGCATTGATCCGGGTGTCGCCGGCCAGCTGGCGATCGCGCAGGCGGGCCACCGCGTCCGCATCGAAATAGCCCTGGCGGCGCAACAGGGCGGGTGACAGCAGGTCGTCGATCCAGTCGACCCGGCGGGCCAGCAGGAAGGGCGAGCCGGGGGCGACGAAGGCAAATTTTTCCCGCCCGGCAATCGCCGCCGGGAGATGGCGCCGGGCGACCTGGCGCAGCAGCCATTTCTCGGCGCCGTCGCGCACCAGAAGCGCCGGCGGCACGGTGCGGACAAAGGCCACGACCTCATTGTCGAGGAACGGGTAACGCGCTTCGACACCATGGGCATAGGCAACCCGGTCGCCGTGGTCGGCCAGCAGGTGGTCGGCCAGGCGCAGCTTGAAATCGACATAGGAACGCTGGTGCAAAGGATGTCGCCCGGCGATCCGCCGGTGATCGACCGGGGCCCGGGCCGTGCAGTCGAAGCCGGGCAGCGCCGCCGCCACGGCCGGCGCATAGAGGGCGCGCCGGATCTCGCCGAAGCGGCGATAATCACGCTCGTAGAAGAAATCGGGATCGCCCCACAGGTCCCGGCGCAGATCCGCCTCCAGCGCCGCTTCCAGAGGATCGGCAGGGTTTGCCGGGCGAGCGCCCATGGCGTCCAGGCGATAGCCGACATAGCCGGCGAACAGTTCGTCCGCGCCCTCGCCCGTCAGCACCACCTTGTGGCCGCTGTCGCGGACCAGGCCGGACAGGGCGAGCGAGCAGGTATTATAGGTTTCCTTGAGCGGCGCCTCGGCCGCCGCCACTGCCTGGCGCAGCCGGCCGATGATTTCGTCCCCGGCAAACTCGATTTCGTGATGGTGGCTGCCCAGGTGCCGGGCCATCAGGCGCTGGGTCCGGCGCTCGTCGATGTCGGCCTGGGGAAACACGATGGAAAAGGAATGCAGCCGCCGCTCCGGGGCGGCTGCCTGGGCCAGCGCCCCGATCAGGCTGGAATCGAGGCCGCCGCTGAGATAGAAGCCCACCGGGACATCCGCTTCAAGGCGCTGCGCCACCGCCTCCAGCAACAGGGCTTCCAGCCGGTCGACATAATGGCCATCGTCCCGGCGGGGCGCCGGCACGGCGCGCGGCGGATAGTCCAGGTCCCAATATTGGCTGACGCGGAGTTCGCCGCCCTCGGCGGCCAGGAGGTGGCCCGGCGGCAGGGCGCGGATACCCTCGAACATGGTGGTCGGGCTGACCAGGCCGGGAAAGGCCAGGATCTGGTCGAGGCCGGCAAGGTCGACCCGCCGCCCGACCGCCGGATGGGCGAGCAGGGCCTTGATCTCCGAGCCGAACAGCAGCATCCCGTCGACCAGGGTGTAGAACAGCGGCGCGATGCCCACCCGGTCGCGCCCGAGCACCAGGCGGTGACGCCGGCGGTCGTACAGGGCGAAGGCGAACTGCCCGTTCAGCTGCTCGACAAAGCCGTCCCCCGCCTCCTCGTAGAGGTGGACCAGGACCTCGACATCGCAGCCGCTGCGGAAGCGATGGCCCCGGCCTTCCAGCGCGCGCCGCAGCGCCCGGTGATTATAGATCTCGCCGTTGCAGACCGAGACCACGGCCTGGTCCTCGCTGTAATGCGGCTGATTACCGCCGGCAAGATCGACGATGGCCAGCCGGGTAAAGCCCAGGGCGACGCCGCCGGCGAGATGGACGCCGCTCTCGTCCGGCCCGCGATGGGCCAGCCGCCCGGTCATCGCGTCGAGCACCGGGCGGGCGATGCCGTGGCCCCGTCGCGGATCGAAAACCCCGGCAATGCCGCACATGGCGGCTACCGGGTGGCGAAGGTCCAGAGGGGGCCGTTGACCAGGGGCAAGGGCTGGCCCGGGGCCACCGTATCGACCCGCCAATAATAAGTCGTGTCCGGCTGTACCGTGAAGGCGACGCTGGTCCCGGCCACGGTCTCGAAGCCGACCCCGTCATGGGCCTCGGGCGTGGCCCGCTCCACCGCATCGGCGTCCTCGGCCCAATAGACCCGATAGGTCGAGCCGTAGACGACCCCCGCCTGCCAGGTCAGGGTCAGGGTCTGGGGGCCGCCATCGCCGACCCCGTCGCTGTGATCGGCCGGGTCGGGTGTGGTCACCGCCGCGGTGACCAGCGGCATGATCGCGTCGAGCACCGCAACATCCTGGTGTTCGTCCCAGCTATTGGTCGCCAGGATGAACGAGGTTTTCTGGTCGAAGAAGTAGTAGACCATGGTCTTGAAGCCGGGAAACGCCCCGCCATGGCCCCGGGCGGCGCCATAGGCGCGCTCGGCCTGCATCAGGCCGCCCACGCCGTAATCCATCGGTTCCCAGCCCAGCTCGATATCGGCCGAGACGAAACGCAGCCATTTTGCCTTGGTGCCCTGGTCGAGCAGCAGGGTGCTCTCGAACGCCGCCTCCTCGAAACGCAGCAGATCCCACGGGGTGGAGACGATGGCGCCGGCCGTCCAGGCATAGCTGGGATTGGTCGCCGTGACGTCGCACCACTGGTCATAGACCTGCACCGGATAGGGGATCGCGCCGTATTTGGTATAGCCATGCATCTCGGGCAGGGTCATGTCGGTCGCCAGGACCGTGTCGGCCATGCCCAGCCGGTCGAAAATATACGCCTTGAACAGGCGCTCCGGGGGCAGGCCGCTGACCTTTTCGGCGATCATGCCGAGCAGGATGTAATTGGCATTGGTGTAGGTGAAATAGGGATATTCCGCCGGCACAGCCGGGCGACCGCCATAGACCGCGACCCAATAGGGATTGGGATAGGTCTGCTGGGGCGCGAAGAACGGCGGCAGCGGCGTCCCGGACCCGGCCGTGCTGAGCACCGCCATCAGATCGTCGGGCGCGAAGCTCTTGCCGGGCGAGACCTGGGGCGAAAAGCCGATGCTCGGCGCCGCCAGATATTCCGCCAGGCCGGAGGTCATCTGCATCAGCATCCCGATGGTCACCTGGTCGATATGGGGAATTCCGGCGACGATCGGATCGCCGCCCAGATAGGTCAGCACCGGATCGGTCAGGCGCAACCGCCCCTCCTGCTCCAATTGCAGGATGGTCTGGGCCATGAAGAATTTGGTGACGCTGCCGATACGGAACTGCATGTCCGGCGCAGGCGGCACCTTGCTCACCAGATCGGCCACCCCGGTGGTGCCGACCCGCACCCCCCATTCGGGCGACTTGACGATGACGACGGCGCCCGGGAAGGCGCCGCGGGCGGTAAAGCCGTCCAGCGTCTCCTGCCAGACCCGGGGAAACGGCCGGGACGGCAACACGTTGGACGGCAGCCCGGGCGGGTGGGGCGTCGGCTGGGGCGGCGGCGGGCAGATGGCCGGGCTGGGATAGCCGGGTGGCGGCGGCTGGGCGCCCTGGCGGCGGGTCGCCAGCCGCCCCCGCGGCGCGGCAACGCCCGGGGCCGCCCGATAGCTCAGCGGCGGTGGCCCCGCCGGCGCGGCGGCCGGGCCCCGGGTCGCGGGCAAATCCTGGGCTCCGGCGCCGCTTGGCCCGGCGGCGGCAATCAGGAGGACCAGGACGAAGGCAGTCCGATGCATTGGCAGCGCTCCCGTGCTCGGCTATTGGGGGGTGAACGACCACAGCGGTCCCGGGATCACCGGCACCGGATCGCCCGGACGATAGGTATCGACCTTCCAGTAGAGGGTCCGGCCGGCATCGGCGGACACCACGGCAACGGGCGTCATCGCCGTGGTCAGGACCACGCCGGGCGGAACATTGTCCATGGTCGCGGCGTCGACCGCCGTGGCATCGGTGCCCGCATAGACCTGGTAGAGCGACCCGTAGAGCCGCCCGGCCTGCCAGCGCACCACCGCCGACGACCCCTGGCGCACCACGCCCCAGGCCCCGTTGGGCGGCTCCGGCGTGGTCACCGCCGAGGACACCAGGGGCATCAGGGCGTCGAGCGCTACCGCCTCCCAGTCCTTGTCCCAGGTGTTGGTCGCCAGGATGAACGAGGTGTCCTCGTCGAAGAAGTAGTACAGCAGGGACTTGTAACCTGGGAAAGCGCCGCCGTGGCCGCGGGCCATGCCGTACCAGCGGGTCGGCTGCATCAGCCCGCCCATGCCGTAGCCCATGACCTGCCAGCCGATATGGATATCGGCCGAGGCGAAGTTATACCATTTGACCTTGGTTCCCTGGTTCAGCAGCGCGTCGGTCTTGAACATCGCCTCGGACAGCTTCAGGAGGTCCCAGGGGGTCGAGACGATGGCGCCGGCGGTCCAGGCATAGGAGGGATTGAGCGCGGTGACGTCGCACCAGTCATCATAGACCTGCACGGGATAGGGGATGGATCCCCATTTTGTGTAACCATGCATGGCCGGGGTGCGACTGTCGTCGCGCGCGAAATAGGTATCGCCCAGGCCCAGCCTGTCGATGACGTAGCGGCTGATCACCTGGTCGGCGGGCAGGCCGCTGACCTGCTCGGCGATCATCCCGAGCAGGATATAGTTGGAATTGGAATAGTACCAGAAGGGATAGGGCGCCGGGGCCGGCGGCGCGCTCTGGAACAAGGTCACCCAATAGGGATTGGGATAGGTTGCCCGGGGGGCAAAATCGGGTGGCAGCGGCGTTTCCCCGTTGGCCGTGCTGAGGACGCTCATCAGCTGGTCGGGAGTGAAGGCCTTTTGCGGCGCCACCTGGGGCGAATAGCCGATTTTCGGCGCGCCCAGATAATTGGTGATCCCGGAATCCATCTGCAGCAACTGGGCGACGGTGATGTCGTTGATGTGTGGAATGCCGGCGATCACCGGGTCGCCGCCCAGATATTTGATCACCGGGTCGGTCAGGCGCAGCCGGCCCTCCTGTTCCAGTTGCAGGATGGTCTGGGCGAGGAAGATTTTGCTGATGCTGCCGACCCGGAACTGCAGGCCCGGAGCCATCGGCGCCTTGGTCGCCAGATCGGCATAGCCGGCCGTGCCGACCCGCACCCCCCAAGCCGGCGACTTGATGATGACAACGGCGCCCGGGACCGCCCCGCTGGTGGTCAGGTCGGTCAACACCTTCTGCCACGCCGCCGGAAACGGCATGGCGGGCAGGGCGTTGGACGGCGCCGCGCCGACGCCCCCGCCCACGGGCTTGGGCGGCGGCGGACAGACAGCCGGGCTGGGATAGCCGGGCGGCGGTGGCTGGGCCCCGCCGGCCGGGCCGGCACCGCTCCCGATCTGATCCCTGGCGGCCGGCGCCGCGGCCTGCTGCGTCCCGGCATGGGCCATGTCCGAAAGATAATGCCGCGGGCCGACCCCGCCGGCTCCATCCCGGGCCGGCGCCGCGGACGGTATCCGGCCGGCCTCCGGGACGGGGGTTTCGCAGGCGGCGAGACACGGCACGATCAGGCCCAGGATCAGCCACGGATTTCGGGTCACGGCGTGGTTTCCCCCAGTTCGGCGTGGTAGGCGGCGGCCAGGACGGCGCCCAGGCGGGCCATCGTCGTGTCCTTGTGAATGGCCGGGGCATAGCGCAGCCCGAGGCGCAAGCGGCCGCCCCGCACCTCGCCGGATAATTCGATCAGGCGCTGGCGCGCCATGGCGCCGATCACGGCGCTGGGCAAGCGGGCGATCAGGGCGAAGCCGGTGCCGTGATCGGCGCTGCCCGGGGTGCCATCGGTCTGTCCCAGAAAGCCCAGCCCGAGTTCGATCGGCGGCGGCACCAGGGGGGTCGGCGCGGCCCAGGTCAGGGCGCCCCAGCCCAGGCCACCGGACGGCACCGCCGCCAGCATGGCTTCGATGGCCGCCACCGGCTGGGGCCTCAGCAGGACCGGGAAATCGGCGGTGAACCAGCCGACGGTCCGGCTGACGTCGAGCCCCGCCACCGGCGGGTTGCGGCCATGGCTCGACAGCATCACCCGGGCAATCTGCCGTCCGTCCCAGTCGGCCAGGGCCCGGGCCAAGGCTGCCAGCAGGCGAGCGACCAGGCGGCTGTCGGGCTCGGCCGGGGCCGGTCCCAGATCCAGCTCGACCTGGGTGGTGGCGCCGTAGCCATGGGGCTGGCGGGGGCCGTCCACCGGCAGCGCCGGCACCGCGGTCTCGGCGATGGCGGCCCAATAGGCCCGTTCGGCATCGGCGGCGGCGCAGGCCCAGGCGGCCAGCGCCAGGGCCCAGGTCCGGT
>JAJFJE010000243.1 GCA_021774355.1 Alphaproteobacteria bacterium | reverse complement strand
GCCAGACCGCGCACGTCGCGCGGCGACAGGAAGAAGATCGCCCCGCCCTCGACCACGCCTTCCATGCCGGGCGCGTCGCCATAGGGCGTGAACTCCCGTCGGCCATGCATCTTCTGCCACCACAGTTCGGCCACGTAGGTCCGCTCCAGCTGGTTCGCGCTGTTGCAGGCATCCATGGTGATCGGATGGAAGTTCAGATTGTCGTTGCCGATGCCGTGGGCGACATACATCCAGGTCAGTTCCAGGCCGTTCCTGGGATGGATGAAGGGCAGCGCCCCCTGGGTCGCCAGGGCAAACTTGCCGTCGTCGGTCAGCAGATTGCCGTCCGGGCTGGCGACGAAGACCCGCCCGGCATTCTCCTTCTCCTCGGTCTGCTCCAGGGTTCCCCGGGGCATGTAGTAGCTGGTGGTCGGGACCAGCTTCAACTGCCTGATCCTGACCCAGTCGGTCGCCTTCAGGCGGTCGGCCAGGACCGGGATCAGAACATCCTTGAGGTAGGGCGCATCGGCGTTCGAGGCATCGATCACCAGCCCGGGTTTCAATTCGGCGGGCAGCGTGGCCTGCTGGCGCATGGTCGGAGCGTCATAGCCGCGCAGCGCCGACCAGCGCTTGGCCAGGTCCTGGGCACCGGGTGTCGAAATCGCCGCGACAAATTCCGACCGGTCCCGGTCGGTGTTGGTCGCCACAAAATCCTTCCAGGCCGGCAATTCGACAGATGGGTCGGCCTTGGCGCCCCCCGACGCACACAGCATCACCGCCAGCATACTGGCGGCCAGATCGGTCTTTTTCATTGCACACCTCCCTGTGGCGTGGCCCCGCACCGCTTTGGATCGGACGACCACGCCGAACCAAAGGTCATCACGGGACTGTGGAATGGGTCACCGGTCCAAAAGGGGAGGCGATCCGCCTGCCCGAGGGGCCACGCGCCGGCGATCGCCCGTCCCGAAAGGTGGGCGTTGCGCCGCCCGGAACGGCCGCCAGCGGCCGTCGCCGGCGCCGAACGTCCGAAATCGCCGCTTCCGCCTCGCATGATTATTAGCAGAATTGCAAAACGGCTTTGCGGGATTGCCCGGTGGCCATGCTTGGCGGTGGCAGCGGTGGCGACTAGCCTGGGGCTGTTATCGCGGCCAGGGGCGAGGCAGACCATGACAGTGGCAATGGCCAGAACGACTGCGGGCGTTTACGATCGGCTGTTCCGGCCGGGCCAGGTCCATCGCGACCTCTATGTCGACCCCCAGCTGTTTGAGCTGGAAATGCGCGACCTGTTCGGCCGCACCTGGGTCTATGTCGGCCACGAGACCGAGATCCCCAAGCCCAATGATTTCGTCACCCGCAACCTGGGCCGGCGACCGATCATCCTGTGCCGCACCACAGCGGGCGAGATCGCCGTGCTGATCAATCGCTGCCCCCATCGCGGCGCCGTGGTGTGCCGCAGCGCGCGCGGCAATGCGGGGGGCTTTACCTGCGGCTACCACGCCTGGAGCTTCGCCAATGACGGCCGCTGCGCCGGATTGCCCCTGCGCCACGCCTATGGCGAGGGCTTTCGCCTGCGCGACCACGACATGGCCCGTCCGGCCCGGGTCGCCAGCTATCGGGGCTTCGTCTTCGCCTCGATGATCGCCGATGTCCCGCCCCTGGACGAGCATCTGGCCGGTGCCCGGCGCTATATCGACCAATGGCTCGACCGCGACGACCGCAAGCCGGTGCTGGTCAATAATGGGGTGATGCGCTTCCGCACCCATGCCAACTGGAAGACCGTCTACGACAATGCGGGCGACGGCTATCACCCGCCCTTCTCCCATGAATCCATGCTGCGGGTGTTCGCCGCCCGCTATGGCGACGTCGATATGAAATACTTCACGGCCGATGTCGACGATTCGGCGATGGAGGCGATCGACCTGGGGAACGGCCACACCATGCTCGACCAGCGCCCGGCCATGCATGCCGTCTCGGCCTGGGAACGACAGCATGTGATGCCCGGCCGCGAGATCCTGGAACAGCGCCTCTTCGAACGCTTCGGCGCCGAACGGGGCCGCCAGATGCTCGATGCCTCCACCGGCTCGGGCATGAATCTCAACATCTTCCCGAATCTTCTGATCATCGGCAACCAGGTGCAGCGGGTCGACCCCCTGGCGGTCGACGAGACCGTGATCGATTGGTTCTCGACCAGCCTGGCCGGCGCCCCGGACGAGATCAACGCCGCCCGGATGCGCCTGCAGGAAGACTTCCCGTCCTTCGGCGAAGTCGACGATTCGGCCAATTTCGAAGCCTGCCAGGCCGGCCTTGCCCTGGTGCCCGAGCTGGAATGGGTCGACATCAGCCGCCACCTGACAACCGGCCGGGGGCGCCGGGGAGCCGACGGGCTGTGGCACGAACCCGTCACCTCGGACCGCCATATGCGCGCCTATTTCGAGGCCTGGAAGGCCCTGATGGATGCCGGGTCGGCGGCCCGCCTCCGCGAGGGCGGCGGCCGATGAACGCCCACCCCGCCGTTCCGTTCAGCCTCGACCACTATGCCGCGCTCCATGACCTGGTGCGTTCGTGGCGCAACCTGGGCGAAATCCCGGAAGAGCGCCTGCCCGCGCCTGCCGATGGCGCCGCCTGCGCGCGCCTGCTGGCCGCCGAGGCCAGGCTGCTCGATGCCGGGCGCCTGGCCGACTGGCTGGCCCTGTTCACCGCCGACTGCGCCTATTGGTTGCCCACCGACGTAACCGGCGAGGACCCGGCCAAATTCGTCGCCTGGGAATTCAACGACCGGCGCCGGCTGGAAGAGCGGGTCGAGCGCCTGGCCACCGGCCGGGCCTATTCCCAGGCGCCGCCGACACGCACGGTGCATCTGCTGTCCGGCCTGGAGATGCTGACCGACGGCCCGGACGGCATGCAGGTGCTGGCCAATTTCCTGATCCAGACCAATTTCGCCGGACGGGTCGGCCAGCGCGCCGGCTGGACCGGCTATCTGTTGCGGCGTCAGCATGGGCGGTGGCGGATCGCCCTCAAGCGCATCAACCTGTTCGATGCGGATCTGCCCCAAGACAACAACAGTTTCACGCTTTGATTGCGACAAGGGGGGCGCGTTCATGCCACGGAAGCCTGTTGAAGCCAACGGCGCCGGCCAGACATCCCTGGGCCGGCCCGATTTCGTCGGCCGCTTCGGCCTCGACAGCCCGGAGCGGCGCGAGGCGGTCCAAGCCGTGGCGGCCCGCATCTCGGAAGCCGGGATCGAGGTCGTGCGCATCGGCTTTGTCGATACCCACGGCCAGGTCCGCAGCCGGGCCATCGAGGCCCGCCATTTCGCCCAGGCGGCGCGCAACGGCATGCCCTTCACTACCGCCCTGCTGGCCATGGACAGCGCCAACATCATCTTCCAGCCCGTGTTCTCCCGGGGCGGCGGCTTCGGCATCGACGCCATGGGCGGCGCCGGCGACATGCTGGCGGTGGTCGACCCGGCAACCTTCCGTATCCTGCCCTGGGCGCGCAAGACCGGCTGGATCCTGTCGGATCTCTATCTGGTCGACGGCCAGCGCTGCCCCTTCGACCCGCGCCTGATCCTGCAGAATGCCTGCGCGGACCTGGCCCGCGAGGGCCTCGCCTTCGTCGCCGGGGCCGAAGTCGAATGCCATGTGCTGAAGGTCGACAATCCCCATCTGGACATGGCCGACTGCACCCAGCCGCCGACCCCGCCCAGCGTCTCGGCGCCCCGCCACGGCTATCAATACATGTCCGAGCAGGTGGTGGACGGGCTCGAGGGCATCATCATGCCCCTGCGCGACGCGCTGCTGGGCGTCGACCTGCCGCTGCGGACCCTCGAGACGGAATGGAGCCCGGGCCAGATCGAGATCACCCTCGACCCGCTGGTCGGGGTCGCGGCGGCCGACGCCGTCGTCCTGATGCGCAACGCCGTCAAGCAGGTCGCCCGGCGCCTCGGCCTGGTCGCCAGCTTCATGACCAAGCCGGCCCTGCCCAACGTCTTCTCCAGCGGCTGGCACCTGCACCAGTCCCTCGCCGATGGCGGCGGCGGCAACGCCTTCGCTGCCGACGGCGTCCTGATGTCGGATCTGGGCCTGCATTATGTCGGCGGGCTGCTCAAGCATGTCCGGGCGGCGACCGCCTTCTCCAACCCGACCATCAACGGCTACAAGCGGCTCAACGCCAATCCCCTGGCCCCCAAGCGCGCCGTCTGGTCGGTCGACAACAAGGCCGCGATGTGCCGCCTGGTGGGCGGCATGGGCGACCCCTCGACCCATATCGAGAACCGCTCGGGCGAGCCCCTGGCCAATCCCTATCTCTACATGGCGAGCCAGATCGTCGCCGGCCTGGACGGCATCCGCCGCCGCGAGGACCCGGGCGGCCCGCTGGACGATCCCTATGGCCAGACCACCAAGGACCTGCTGCCCGGCAGCCTGATGGATGCGGTCGACGCCCTCGACCGGTCCGAACTGTTCCGCAAGGGCTTCGGCGACGCCTTCGTGACCCATTATCTGGCCATGAAGCGCCACGAGATCGGCCGCTTCCTGTCGACCGTTACCGACTGGGAGCACCGCGAGTATTTCGAGGCCTACTGACCGGGGGCGTCGTCCGGGACGGCGTCCAGCGGGTAGATCGGCCGGCGCAGGCGCCGATAGCGCAGCACGCCATTATCCGAGGTGGTGACACCGGCACCGTCGAGGGTGACGGTTGCCTTGGCCAGGCGGGCGAACCCCGCCCGATAATGGATGCGCGACTTGAGCAGGAGGAAGCGCTGGGCCGCCGGGTCGATCCCCAGGCTGGTGAAGACGCCGGTATCCCAGGGTTCGTGATGGCGCGAGACGATGACGATGCGGACCCGGCCGGTATCGAGCACGGCGCTCGGTCCCATCTCGACCGTCACCCCGGTATACATCGGCCCCTCGACCGTGAAGCGGCCGTCGCCCAGGGCGGCGACGGTGCCGGTCACGGTCAGCGGCTGCCCGGCGAGGCCCAGCGCCGGCATGTCCGTCCGGCCGCCCAGCGCCAGGGTGACCCGTGCGCCCCGCCCGGCCCGGACAAGGACCGCCACCGCCGCCGGGTCCCAGACCGCCGCCATGGCGACATTGTCGAGCCCCCGGTCGAGCACCGCCGCCAGCACCCCCATGACGTCCTGGGTGCCGCCTGAGCCGCAATTATCGGCGTGGTCGAGCAGGATCACCGGCCCGCCCGACGCCCCCAGCCGGGCCGCCGCGTCGAGGGCCTGGGCCAGTGGCCGGGGACGATAGACGAACTGCTCCCGGGCCGCCCAGGCCGCCCCCAGCAGCCGGTCGACCGCCTCCTGCGCCTGGTCGCGATGCGTCGCCACCGCCACCGCGGCGACCCCC
Source organism: Alphaproteobacteria bacterium (assembly GCA_021774355.1). Taxonomy (GTDB): domain Bacteria; phylum Pseudomonadota; class Alphaproteobacteria; order Zavarziniales; family Zavarziniaceae; genus JAJFJE01. Next base: position 10,862 of record JAJFJE010000243.1, on the reverse strand, counting down.
GCCCCGGGCTGGTCGGCCATGGGAAAGCCGCCGAACAGGGTGGCCGCCCGCACCCCCGTGGCCTCCAGGGCGCGGGCGCGGGCCATGAGCCCGGCCATGGGCGCGTCGTCCGTGCCCATGCGCAGGGTCTGGGCGAGCAGCGGCAGGCGGCCCCAGGCCATTGCCGGGGGCGCCCCGCCGGCCAGCTGGTCGAACAGGATCGCAGCGACCTGGGCGCCGCGCTCGGCCATGTCGACATGGGGATAGCTCTTGTAACCGATCAGGGCACTGCAATTCGCCACCATGGCAGCGCTCAGGTTACAGTGCAGATCGCAGGTAACGGCGATCGGCAAGTCGGGCGCCACCGCCCGCAGCCGGGCCAGCAGGGTGCCTTCGCCGTCGTCCGTGTGCGCGGCCATCAGGGCGCCGTGGAGGTCGAGCAGCACGCCGTCGCAACCGGCTGCAACGGCCTCGACGATGGGCCCCACCAAGGCCTCGTAGGCCGCTTCCGTGACCAGCCCGCCGGGCATCGCCTCGGCCGCCAGGGGCGTGACGACTTCGGCACCGCGCGCCCGGGCGGCCCGCAGATAGGCGCCGATCGGCATGGCGGTGGCGCCATAGGCATCGACCACCGCCGGCCCGCGCTGCACGCCCCAGGCCTCGAACCGGGCAAGGTCGGTCACCAACGGCGAAAAGCTGTTGGTCTCGTGCTTCAACATCGCGACCACCAGCTTCATGACGGTCAGCTTTCCGGCTGGACTTCCCTGATCCGGAACCATGCCGCATAGAGCGCCGGCAGGAAAGTGACGGTCAGGATCGTGGCCGCGGCGAGGCCGCCCATGATCGCGGTCGCCATCGGCCCCCAGAAGATCGAGCGGGACAGCGGGATCATCGCCAGCATCGCCGCGGCACCCGTCAGCACGATCGGCCGCAGCCGCCGGGTGGTGGCGCCGGTAATGGCCTCGAAGGCGGGAATGCCGCGGGTGATGTCCTGTTCGATCTGATCGACCAGGATGACCGAATTGCGCATGATCATGCCGGCCAGGGCGATCACCCCCAGGGTCGCGACAAAGCCGAACGGCAGGTCGAACAGCAGCAGGAAGGTGGTCACCCCGATCATGCCGAGCGGCGCCGTCAGGACCACGATGATCATGCGCTGTATCGACCCCAGTTGCAGCATCAGCACGGTCAGCATGACCAGCATCATGGCCGGCATGACCTTGTTGATCGCCGCCTGGCTCTTGGCGCTGGCCTCGACCGTGCCGCCGATCTCGATGCGCCAGCCGGGCGGCAGTTCGGCACGCAGCGGGTCGAGCAGGGGATCGACCTGGAAGGTCACGTCGGGCGGCTGGGACTCGTCGGCGATGTCGGCCTTGACGGTCAGCGCCGTCTGGCGGTTGCGCCGCCAGATCACGCCCGGCTCCTGGGTGTAGACCAGGTGGGCGATCTGGCCGAGCGGCACGGCACGGCCGCCGGGGGTGCCGATCATGATCTCGTCGAGGCGGTCGAGATGGGCGCGGTCGGCCGCCACGGCCCGCACCACCACGTCGATCAGCTTGTCGTCCTCGCGGTATTGGGTGACCGCCACCCCCGACAGCAGGGTGTTGAGGACCTGGGACAAGCTTTCGACCGAGAGGCCCAGGCGCCGGGCCTGGTCGTGATCCAGCTCGATCCGGACCACCTTCGAGAACTCGTCCCAGTCGAACTGAACGTCGCGCAGATGGGCATTGCCCTCCATGATCGTCCGCACCTTGAAGGCGACCGCGCGGAGCCTCGCCGGGTCGTCGCCGATGACCCGGAACTGCACCGGAAAGCCGACCGGCGGGCCGTTGAACAGGGTCAGCACCCGGGCCCGCAGGGGGATGAAGCGCGGATCCTCGTCGAACAGCACCCGCAGGTCGCGGAACAGGCGGTCACGCGCGGCCACGCCCTTGGTCATCACCACGATCTGACCGAAATTCAGTTCCGGCAGGTCCATGTTGAGCGCCAGATAGAAGCGCGGCGTGCCACCCCCCGCATAGCTGGCATAATGGTCGACCTCTGGCCGCCCGGCCAGGATCTCCTCCATCACCGTGACGGCCGCCTCGGTCGCCGCGAATGAACTGCCTTCGGGCAGGCGCAGGTCGATGACCAGTTCCAGGCGGTCCGACGACGGGAAGAATTGCTGGCGGACGAACTGGAAGCCCCACAGAGAGACCGCAAAGGCCACCGCGGTCAGGCCGATCACGGTCCAGCGCCAGCGCAGGCAGGTCGCGACGAAGCCGCGAAAGCGGCGATAGAACGGCCGGCTGTACGGATCCGGGTGGCTGTGCCCGGCGGCCTTGGGCGTGGGCAGCAGGTGATAGCCGAGATAGGGTGTGAAGATCACCGCGACCAGCCAGGAAAGCAGCAGCGCGACCACCACCACGGTGAAGATCGCCCCGGTATATTCGGCCACGCTCGACTTGGCGAAGCCCACGGGCAGGAAGCCGGCAGCGGTCACCAAGGTGCCGGTCAACATGGGAAAGGCGGTCGAGCGATAGGCCGAAATCGCGGCGTTCATGCGGTCGATCCCCGCCTCCATCTTCACCATCATCATTTCGACCACGATGATCGCGTCGTCGACCAGGAGGCCCAGGGCGATGATCAGGGCGCCCAGGGAGATGCGGTGCAGGTTGATCCCCAGCATGCTCATGACGATGAAGGTGACGGCCAGAACCAGCGGCACCGACAGCGCCACCACCAGGCCGGTGCGGGCGCCGAGCGACAGGAAGCTGACCAGCAGCACGATCGCCAGGGCCTCGCCCAGGGCGGTCACGAACTCGCCGATCGAGCGGTCGACCACGGCCGGCTGGTCCGACACCTGGGCGACTTCGATGCCCACCGGCAGGGCGGCCTTGATGCGGGTCATCTCGGCCTTCAGGTTCTTGCCCAATTGCAGGACGCTGCCGCCCTGGACCATGGAGATGGCCAGGCCGATCACCGGTGCGCCGTTAAAGCGCATGGTGAATTCCTTGGGGTCGATGGTCCCCCGGCGCACCGTGGCAATATCGCCGAGGCGCAAAAGCCGGCCGCCGCCGCCGTCGATCGTGGTTTCGGCCACGGCCTCGGCGGTGGTGTAGCCGCCGGTCACCCGGAGATAGACCTTGTCCGTGGCGCCGTCGATGCTGCCCGCCGGGCGCATGGCGTTCTGGCGCTGCAGGGTGGCCAGGATCGCCTGGGGATCGAGGCCCAGGCGGGCCAGCTTGGCGTAGGAGAACTCGACGTAGATCTTCTCGTCCTGGGCGCCGATGATCTCGGCCTTGCGCACGTCGGGCACCCGGAGCAAATCCTTGCGCACGTCCTCGACGTAATCTTCCAGTTCCGCAAAGGTAAAGCCGTCCGCGGAAAAGGCGTAGATCGTCCCGAAGGTGTCGCCGAACTCGTCGTTGAAGAACGGGCCGAGCACGGCCGGCGGCAGGGTATGGCGGATATCGGCCACCTTCTTGCGCACCTGGTACCAGCTTTCACCGACCTGGTCGGGTGGCGTCGCATCGGCGACGTTGACCAGCAGGGTGGATACCCCGGCCTTGGAATAGGAGCTTATGAAGTCGAAATAGGGAATTTCCTGGATCCCCTTTTCCAGCCGGTCGGTGACCAGCTGCTCGACCTCGCGGGCCGTGGCGCCCGGCCAGAAGGTGCGCACCACCATGGTCTTGATGGTGAAGTCCGGGTCCTCCTGCTGGCCCAGCCCGATAAAGCTGACGGTCCCGGACAGGCCCAGCACGATGATCAGGAACAGGACGATCGACTGGTGGCGCAGCGCCAGCGCCGACAGGTTGAACCGGTCGCTCACGATTTCGGCTCGCCGCGCGGGCCATCGGCCAGGTCCCTGACCTTCTGGCCCGGTTCCAGCTTGTGCACCCCGGCTGTAACGATAAGCGTCCCATCCGGAACGCCGCCGCTGAGCAGCACGGTGTGGTCGCCGTAGCGGGCGACCTCGACCGCGGCCAGGGCGACGGTGCCGGCAGCGCGGTCGAACACCCAAACCGCCGGGCGCTCGCCCAGGCGGTAGAGGGCGGTCGCCGGGATCGCCGCCAGCACCCGGCCATCGGGTTGGCGGAACGAGACGGTGGCCGTCATGCCCAGCCCGACTCCGGCAAGGTCGCCGGTCAGCGACACCCGCACGGCATAGGTCCGGCTGACCGGATCGGCGTTGGGGGCGATTTCGCGCAGCCGGGCCGGCAGGGTGCGGTCCCGGTCAGACCACAGGGACGCGGTGATCCGGCTGGCCTTGCGGATCTCGTCCAGGCGGTTTTCGGGGACGTCGACCGCCACCTCGATCTCTTCCGGCCGGGCCAGGCGGACCACCGGGGTACCGGCCGCAACGACCTGTCCCGCCTCGGCCAGAACGGCGGTCACAATGCCCAGCGTATCCGCGGTCAACTGGGCATAGTCGAGTTGGTTGGCGGCGGTCGCCAGATCCGCCTTGGCCTGCTGAAGGGCCGCCTCGGCGACCCGGAAGGCATTGAGGCGGCGGTCGTAATCGGCCTTGGCGGTGTTCCCCCGGGCCAGCAGTTCGCGATACCGGGCGAGATCAGCATGGGTCTGGACATAGGTCGCCTGGGCCGCCGCGACGGCCGCGGCGGCCGCCCGGTGACGCAAGTCGAGATCGCTGGGGTCGAGCGCCGCGATCACCTGGCCCGGCTGCACCAGGTCGCCGATCTGGACCTTGCGGGCGACGATCTTGCCGGCGACCCGAAAACCCAGGGGCGCCTCGAAGCGCGCCTTGACCTCGCCCGGATAGGTCGCGGTCGCCGCGGTGCTGCGATAGGAAATCGCGGCCGTGCGCACCGGGCGCACCGGCGCCTCGGCCTTGGGCGGCGGTTCGGAGCAGCCGCCCAGCATTACCAGCGCCGCCGCCGCGATCGCGATCCCGCGCTTGCCCACCCGTGTCATTGCCGCGTCTCCGCACATCCAATCAGACCGACCAGTCGGTCTTAGAAATTGACGGAATTGGGGAAATTGTCCAGGCTGTTGTGGTGCCGAAATCCGGCATCGCAGCACATCGGCGAGTCCCGCCGCTGGGAAGGATCTTCGCTTGGCTGCCACCCGTCGCGGGGCCCGCACCCGCCAGCAGATCGTCGAAGAGGCAGCCCGCCTGTTCAACACCCACGGCTTTGCCGGCACCTCGGTCAACCAGGTGCTGGACGCCACCGGGGTCGCCAAGGGGGCCCTCTACAACCACTTCGCCTCCAAGGAGGCGTTGGCGCTCGCCGCCTTCGATCACGCCGTGGCGCCGCTGCGGACCATGGTCGATCAGGCCCTGGGTGGCGACGCCCCGCCCGAGGACCGCATCCTGGCCATGCTGGAGGGGGTGCGCCAGATCGCCCACCACCGCGCCCTGCCGGGCGGCTGCCCGCTGACCAATACGGCGGCCGAGGCGGACGACGCCTTTCCCGAACTGCGCGCCAAGGCGATCGACCTGGTCCGCGCCTGGCGGACCCGCCTGGCCGGCGTATTGGCAGAGGTCGCGTCCTGCGGCCGCTACCTGCTGCCGGCGCCGCCCGAGGAACTGGCGGGGGTGATGATTTCCATGCTTCAGGGCGCCGGCCTGATCGCCCAGCTGCTGGGCGATGCGAGCGCGGTCGACGACGCCGTCGCCTTCCTGCACGACCGGCTCGAAGACTGCCGGATCACCCCGGCCTGACCGGTGCCGGGGCGTCCACCCGGCCGGCCGGTCGGCGACCGATCGCCTGGCACCGTCCAAACAAAACGCCCGGCGGAGGCCGCCGGGCGTTGGTTCGAGACGCGGTGTTGGGCCGGCGTCAGTTCCGATTGCCGAACAGTTGCATCAGCATGATGAACATATTCAGGAAATCGAGGTAGAGCCGCAGCGCGCCGTGGATCGCCTTTTTGGTGGTGATCGTGCCGTCTTCGCCCGCGACATACATTTCCTTGATCGACTGGGTGTCGTAGGCGGTGAGGCCGGCAAAGACCAGCACGCCGATCACCGAGACCACCCAATGGATCGCCGCCGAGCCGATGAAGATGTTCACCACCGAGGCGATGATGATGCCGATCAGGCCCATGAACAGGAACGAGCCCCAGCCGGAAATGTCCCGCTTGGTGGTGTAGCCGTAAAGGCTCAGCCCGGCGAACATGGTCGCGGTGATGAAGAACACCCGGGCGACGCTGGCGCCGGTGAAATTCAGCAGGATCGAGGCCAGCGAAATGCCGACCAGCGCCGCATAAAGGAAGAAGGTGCCCTGGGCGGTGCCGACGCTCATCCGCTGGATGCGGAACGAGAAGAAGAACACCAGGGCCAGCGGCGCCAGCATGGCGATCATGCCCAGGCCGGTCGCGCCCCAGGCGCCGGGGGCGACTTCGTGAAAGAACACCGTCTTCAGGCCGGTATTGGCCACCAGCCAGGCGGCCGCGCCCGAAAGACCGGTCGCTGCCGTCATATAGATGTAGACGCGCTGCATGTAGCTGCGCAGGCCGGCATCGACTGCAGCCCCAGCGCCCGCCCGGCCGGCGGCGGGATAGGAATAGCGGTTCAAGTCAGCCATTGGTCGTCTTGCTCCTCAACGTCTCGGTCGGACTTACCCCAATATCGGTACGCCGGCCACCGGGTTCAAGCAAAACCGGCCGGATTGTCATCGCCGCAGGACCTGGGCCGGCGAATCGCCAAAGCCGCGCCACAGCGCGATCAGGCCGCACCCGAGGGTCAGCGCCAGGCCCGCCCCCAGGCCAAGCAAGGCAAAGCCCGGATCATAGCGCCACGGCTGGCCCATCAGGCCCCGGACCACGCCGAAGCCGGCCAGGCTGCCGGCGGCAAAGGCGACGACACCGGTGGCCGCGCCGAGAATGGCGTATTCCAGCACGAAGGCGCCGATCAGCTGGGCCCGGCTGGCGCCCAGGACCTTGAGGATGGCGGCATCGTAGAGCCGGCGGCGCTGCCCCGCGGCCAGCGCCCCGGCCAGCACCAGCACGCCGGCCGCGAGGGTGACGGCGGCGGCGGCCTCCACCGCCAGGGCCAGCTGGCGCAGGATCTTGTCGACCGAATCGAGGGCCTCTTTCATGCGCACCACCGTGACATTGGGGAAGCGGTCGGTGACCGCCCGGAACAGCGACTCCTCCGCCGGGCCATCGGCCTTGACGGTGGCAAGATAGCTGTGCGGCGCCCCGGCCAGGGACCCGGGCGACAGGATGATCGCGAAGTTGATGGTCAGGCTGAGCCATTGAATTCGCCGCAGCGAGGCGATCCGCGCCTCGATATCCCGGCCCAGGACGTTGATGGTCAGGCGGTCGCCCACCCCGACGCCCATGGCTTCGGCCACCCGGGCGTCGAAGGAGATCAGGGGCGGACCGCTATAGTCGGCCGGCCACCAGCGGCCGGCCACCAGGTCGGCGCCGTCCGGCGGCGCCGCGGCATAGCTGACGCCGCGGTCCCCGCGCAGGGCCCAGCGGCCGTCCGGCGCGACCTTCCAGTCCCGCGCAGGGACGCCGTTGACCGCGCTGATGCGGCCGCGCAGGCTGGGCACATAACGCAGATCGCCGGCCCCCGGAAACCCCGAGACCAGGGCGACGAAGGGATCGATCTGGTCGGGCTGAAGATCGATGAAGAAGAAGGCCGGCGCCGCCTGGGGCAGGCGTTCGCCGATCGCGGCGCCGACATTGCGCTGGACCAGGGCGATGGCGACCATCAGGGTCAGGCCCAGGCCGAGGGACAGGATCACCGTTGCGGTGGCGGCGCCGGGGCGATGCAGATTGGCCAGGGCCAGACGCAGACCGGGACGGGACGGCCGGGGCAGGCGGCGCGCGGCCAGGACGACCAGCGCGCCGGCCAGGCGCAGAACGCCAAAGGTCGCGGCGACCCCGGGCACGAACCACAGGGCGAAGGACAGGTCCGGGGCGGTCACGATGGCCAGGGCGACCAGGGCCGCCGCGGCCAGGCCGATGGCTGCGAGATAGGCCGGCCGGGGCCACCGCCGGTCGGGCGCCACCAGGTCGCGGAACAGCCGGGCCGGGCTGACCTCACGGGCCCGGGCCAGCGGCCACAGGGTGAACAGCAGCGCGGTGACCAGGCCGAACAGGGCCGCCTGGGCCAGGGGCCAGGGATAGAGCCCGGCCTGGGGCGGCACCGGCAGCCGGTCCGCCAGCACCCCGGACAGCACATAGGGCGCCATGCCTCCCAAAGCGAGGCCCAGCGCCACCCCGACCAGGGCCAGGATCAGCACCTGGAACAGATAGGTTTGGAAGATCAGCGCCGCGGGCGCCCCCAGCGCCTTGAGGATCGCCACCGTGCGGGTCTTGTCCGCCATATGCGCCTCGACCGCGCTGCCCACCCCGACCCCGCCGACCACCAGGGCGGTCAGCCCGACCAGGGCCAGGAACTGGGTCAGGCGGTCGACGAACTGGCGCAGGCCGGGCGCCCCTTCATCGGCCGTGCGGATGCGCCAGCCGGCATCGGGAAAGGCCGCGCGCGCCGCCGCCGCCACCGCGCCCGCCCGCTGTCCGGCGGGCAGCGCCAGGCGATAGGCGACATTGACCAGGCTGCCCGGCTGGATCAGCCCGGACTCCTCCAGCATGCCAGCCGCGACCAGCACCCGGGGACCCAGGGCGAAAGCATCGGCGCCGCGGTCGGGCTCGGCGGTCAGCACGGCGCGCAATTCGACCAGGCTGTCGCCGATCCGGATCCGCTCGCCAAGCGCCGCCCCCAGGCGGGCCAGCAGGGTGTCGTCGACCGCGGCGCCCCAGGCGCCGTCGCGCCGCGCCAACAAGGTGTCCGGCGCCAGGGCGGGCGCCGTGACCGCCCGGCCGAACAGCGGATAGGCGCCGTCCACCGCCTTTAATTCGACCAGGGTCCGCTGCGCGCCGGAAACATGCCGGGCCATGGCGCGCAGGCGGCGGATCTCCGACAGCGCGCCGCGTGCCGCCAGCCAGCCCCGTTCCGCCGGGGTCGCCACGCGCTGAATCAGGGCGAATTCCAGATCGCCACCCAGCAATTCGCGGCCATTGGCCTGCAGCCCGGCGGTGATGGCGGCGCCGACACTGCCCACGGCGGCGATCGCGGCAACGCCCAGCACCAGGCAGGCGAGAAAGATCCGGAACCGGCCGAGCCCGCCGCGCAGGTCCCGCCCGGCCAGGCGCAGGGCCAGCGCCGCACCGCTCACGCCCCGGCCTCCGCCCGGTCGACGATCACGCCATCGGCAAACCGCACGACCCGGTCGCAGCGCGCCGCAAGCGCCGGATCATGGGTCACCAGGACCAGGGTAGCGCCGCGGCTTCGGCGCAGATCGAACAGCAGGTCGACGATGGCGGCCCCGGTGGCGCCATCGAGATTGCCCGTCGGCTCGTCCGCCAAAAGCAATTTGGGCGCCGCCACCACCGCCCGGGCCAGGGCGACGCGCTGCTGCTCGCCGCCCGACAATTGGGCGGGGTAGTGGCCCAGGCGGGGGCCCAGGCCAACCCGTTCGAGCGCCTGCCGGGCCATGGCGAAGGCCGCGGCGGCGCCGGCCAGTTCCAGGGGAATGGCGACATTTTCCAGGGCCGTCATGGTGGGAATGAGGTGGAAGGACTGGAATACGATCCCCAGATTGTCCCGGCGAAAGCGGGCCAGCGCGTCTTCGCCCAGGCGGGTCAGGTCCTGGCCGGCGATCATGACGGTCCCGGCGCTGGGCCGTTCCAGCCCGGCCATGATCGACAACAAGGTCGATTTGCCGCTGCCGGACGGGCCTGCTATGCCGATGGTGCTGCCCGGCTCGACGACGAGGTCCACGCCCCGCAGAATGTCGACCCGGCCGGCGGCGCTGGCGAGGCTCAGCCGCACACCGGCGAGTTCGATCATGGGAGGTGGCACGACAGGTGACCCGTTTGCTGCATCTGCTTTCGACATATGGCCTGCCCGCGGCCGCTTTCAATCGCGGCGCGGCGCTGGCTCTGCTTGCCCTGGCGGCGGCCCTGACCGCGGCGGCACCCGCCCGGGCCGAGCCCCGGCTGATCGTCGCCCTGGGCGACAGCCTGACCCACGGCTACGGGCTGGCCGAGGAGGAGACCTTTCCGGTCCGCCTGGCTGCGGCCCTGATGGCCAGGGGAATCGTCGCCGAGGTGCGCAATGCCGGGGTCTCGGGCGACACCACGGCCGGCGGCCTGGCCCGTCTCGACTGGGCCCTGGGTGACGACCACCCGGACCTGGTGATCGTCGAACTGGGCGCCAACGATGCCCTGCGCGCGCTTGCCCCCGCCGCGGCGCGGACCAATCTGGCGGCCATTCTGGACCGCCTGGCGGCCCGCAAGATCCCGGTGCTGCTGGCCGGCATGCTGGCGCCGCCCAATCTGGGCCCCGAATACAAGGCGGAATTCGATCGCCTGTTCCCGGCCCTGGCGGCGCAATATGGCGTGCCGCTCTATCCCTTCTTCCTGGACGGCGTGGCCGGCCACCCCGAACGGCTCCAGGCGGACGGCCTGCACCCCAATGGCAGCGGTGTCGACGTCATCGTCCAGGGCATCCTGCCGGTCGTCGTCCAGGCCCTCGGCGCCGCGCCGTCCAGGCCATGATCCGGCTGTTCGTCGCCCTGCCCCTGCCCGACCGCGTCCGCCAGCATCTGAGCCTGGTCGGCGGCGGCCTGCCCGGCGCCCGGTGGGTGGCGCCCGCGGACTATCACATCACCCTGAGCTTCATCGGCGAGGTCACCCCACCCCTGGCCGACGACATCGTCGCGGCCCTGGATGTGGTGCGGGCCGCCCGCTTCGCCGTCGCCCTGCGCGGCCTCGACCTGTTCGGCGACAGCCGCCGGGCGCGCCAGCTCTATGCCCGGGTCGAGCCCGATGCCGGCCTTGCGGACCTCGCCGTCCGGGTCGCCACGGCGCTGGCCCGGGACCCCGGGTGCCCGCGGGACGACACGCGCTATCTCCCCCAC
>JAJFJE010000242.1 GCA_021774355.1 Alphaproteobacteria bacterium | reverse complement strand
GAGGTTGTGAACCGGCATCACCGCGGCTGCCGTTCCCGAGCGCGTCCCCTGCATGCGTCACTGCACCCACACGAAAGCCTCGTCATCCCCGACGGCGCGGCAGCGCCGATCGGGGATCTTTCGTGGCGCAGGATCCCGGCTCTGCGCTGCGCTCCGGCCGGGATGACGAGGCTTTGTGAGTCCGGCATGACGGCGGCGGTTCCCGAACACGTCGCCCGCACGCGCCGGGGCCAACACAAGCCGCGTCATCCCCGCCGGCGCGGCAGCGCCGATCGGGGATCTTCGGTGGCGCAGGATCCCGGCTCTGCGCTGCGCTCCGGCCGGGATGACGAGGCCGCTGCGAGTCCGGCATGACGGCGGGGGCGTTTGGGAGCCCGGCATCACCGCGGAAGCCTTTGTGAGCCAGTTATCGCCGCAGCTGGTTCCACGGCATTGCGTGTCCTGGGAGCAGGGACCGACAGTCCGATTCTGACCGCTAGATCAGATTGTGATAATGCGGCCGCCAGATTTTTTCGGCGATGAAGGCCGCGATGTCCGGCGGCTCGGGAATCTGGGCCAGGCCGGTGGCGAAGATCTGCCGGGCGACGGCTTCGGCCACCTTGATCGACATCTCGAAGATGCTGCTGATCGGCGGGTAGATCAGGCCCGTGGCGATATCGGTCTCGGAGACTTCGGCGGCGACCGCCCGGGCGGCGGTGACGAACATCTCGTCGGTGACCAGGCGGGCTTCCGTGGCATAGGTGGCCAGGCCGATCGCCGGGAACACATAGACATTGTTGCCCTGGCTGGGGAACAGGGTGCGATCGCCCAGGCGGACCGGCGGAAAGGGGCTGCCGCTGGCGACGATGGCGCGGCCGTCGGACCAGCGATAGGCCTCCTCGGCGGTGCATTCGGCATGGCTGGTCGGGTTGGAATAGGGAAATATGATCGGCCGCTCGTTCAGCCGTGCCATGGCTTCGATCACCCGCTGGTCGAAGGCCTTGGGAGTTGCCGAGACGCCGATGATTGCCGTCGGCGCCACCGCTTCCACGGCGGCGGCGAAATCGGCCACCCGGTCGTGGGGATGGGCAAACGGCCGCTGGAAGGGCATCAGGTCGTTGCGTTCGGTGGTCAGCAGGCCGTTGATATCGTAGAGCCAGCAGCGCTCATAGGCGGCCTCGGGGCTCAAGCCCTCCTCGATCAGGACCTTGACCAGCAGGGAGGCGATGCCGGTTCCGGCCGAGCCGGCGCCCAGCAGCAGGAAGCGCTGCTCCGTCATCGGCCGCCCGGTGATCCGGCTGGCCGCCAGCAGGCCGGCCACCGCAACCCCGGCGGTGCCCTGGATATCGTCGTTGAAGCAGCACACCTGGTTGCGGTAGCGGGCGAGCAGGGGGATGGCCGTGGGATTGGCGAAGTCTTCGAACTGGATGCAGCAGCGCGGGAAAGCGTCTTCGACGGCGCGGACGAATTCCTCCAGGAAGGCGTCGTATTCGGCGCCCCGGACCCGGCTCTGGCGCAGGCCGAGATAGAGCGGGTCGCTGAGCAGAGCGGCATTATTGGTCCCGACATCGAGCACGATGGGCAGGGTCAGGTGCGGCGGCACGCCGGCGCAGACGGTATAGAGGTTGAGTTTGCCGACCGGAATGCCCATGCCGTTGGCGCCGAGATCGCCCAGCCCCAGGATCCGCTCGCCATCGGTGACGACGATGAAGCGGACATCCTGCTCGTCCCAATTGTCCAGGATGCGGCGGATCTGGCCGCGCCGGTTGATGCCCAGATAGAGGCCGCGCGGCCGGCGCAGAATATGGCCGTAATTGCGGCAGGCCTCGCCCACGGTCGGGGTGTAGACCAGTGGCAGGAAATAGGCCGGGTCCGACATCACCAGCTTGTAGAACAGGGTGGTGTCGTTGTCGTAAAGCGACGACAGGAAGATGTAGCGGCCGATGTCGGTGCTCTTGCGGCCCAGTTGATAGACCACCCGCTTCAGGCGGTTTTCCTCGGTATCGACGCCTTCCGGCAACAGCCCGACCAGGTCGAGGGCGTCCCGCTCCGCCTCGGAAAAAGCGGTGCCCTTGTTCAGCCGCGGATTGTGCAGCAAGGCGGTGCCGTGGGGCAGGCTACGCGGGATTTTCACCGGTGGGCACTCCACTTTCCAGAGGGGCGATTGTGGCGGAAACCGGGTCGTCCCGCCAGCCGCAGGCGAGCAAGGCCGGCCGCATATGGGGCGGCGGCGGGGCGGTCACGGAGATCGCCTCGCGGCTGGGATAGAGCGGCAGGGCGATCGCCCGGGCCAACAGGTGAAGCGGCTCGTCCGGGGGCGGGGCGCCGTCCGGCCGACCGTAGATCGGCTCGCCGACCAGGGGGCAGCCAAGATGGGCGCAGTGCACCCGGATCTGGTGGGTGCGGCCGGTGCGCGGCCGCAATTCGAGCCACGAGCGGTTGCCGTCGCGGCCCAGCAGCCGGTAGTCGGTCACTGCGGTCTGGCCGTCCGGGTCGACCACCATGCGCCAGCCGGCCCGCGGAGTCAGCTTGGTCAGGGCGGCCTCGACCCGTCCGCGGTCGGCGGGCGGGCAGCCTTCGACAATGGCCCAGTAGAGCTTTTCGACCCGGCCGCCGGAAAACAGCTTGCCGAGCTTGGCCAGGGCCTTGGGATGGCGGCCCAGGACCAGGCAGCCCGACGTGTCGCGGTCGAGGCGATGGCCAAGGCCGGGCGCCTTGGGCAGGCCCTGGCGCAAATGGACGAAAGCCTGTTCCAGGTTGGCGCCGCCCCCCGGACCCTGGTGGACCGGCAGGCCGGCCGGCTTGTCGATGACGAAGATCAGCGCATCCCGGTACAGGACGCGAGCCTGGATCTCCTCGGCGGTCAGGGGCGGCAGGGCGGCGGGACGCGGCATGGCCTGGGCTTAGCCGAGCGCCGCCGCCCCGGCAATGGGCTTTTGCATCCGCCCCTGCCGGCGTCCGGCCGG
>JAJFJE010000241.1 GCA_021774355.1 Alphaproteobacteria bacterium | reverse complement strand
ATGACTATCATTTACGTCAATTCAAGGGAATTTGTTTCAACCGGCCGGTCCGCAGGAATCGCCGTCTTCGACCTCCAGGCGGTCGAGGCCCGGATCGTCCTCGCCCAGCGGGTCGATGTCCTCGTCCCGCCCGATCACCGGCATGGCGGAGCGGGGATCGACCAGGCCGGCGGCCTTGAGGTCGTCCACACCCGGCAGGTCACCCAGCTGGGCCAGGCCGAAATGGTCCAGGAAGCCGTCGGTGGTCTTGAAGGTCAGGGGCTTGCCTGGAGTCTTGCGCCGTCCGGCCGGCTTGACCCAGCCGGTCTCCAGGAGCACGTCGAGGGTGCCCCGGCTGACCGCGACACCGCGAATGGCCTCGATCTCGGCCCGGGTTACCGGCTGATGATAGGCGACGATGGCGAGCGTTTCGACCGCGGCGCGGGACAGGCGCCGGCTCTGCTCGGTGTCCCGGCGCAACAGGAAGGCGAGGTCGGGCGCGGTGCGGAAGGTCCAGCGGCCGGCAACCCGGATCAGGGTCACGCCGCGCCCCTGATAGTCCTCGACCAGTTCGGCGACCAGTTCGGCCACCGGCGCCCCCTGGGGCAGGCGCTGTGCCAGGGCCGGCTCGTCCAGGGGCTCGGCGGCCGCGAACAGCAGGGCCTCGACCATGCGCTTGAAATGGACCAGGTCTTCCGCCCGCCAGGTCGGCGGCGGCGCGGCCGCGGCCGGGCTTGGTTCGTCTCCACTCACTCCGGGGCCTTCCTGATCATGATCGGGCCGAAGGGTTCCGCCTGGCGCAACTGGATCCGGCCGCGGCGCACCAGTTCGAGGCTGGCCGCGAAGGTCCCGGCCAGGGCCGAGCGGCGGCCCGCCGGGTCGGCAAATTCATCGGGCAGGAAATGCTCCAGGCGGACCCAGTCCAGGCTGATCCCCAGCATGGTCGACAGGCGCTGCAGGGCCGCCTCGATGGTGAAGACCCGGGGCGGCCGCACGGTCAGGGTGCCCCCCACCTTGCGCGCGGTCCAGTCGGCATAGGCCTTGATGAGGTCGTAGAGGCGGCATTGCCAGCGGGCGTGGCGGATCACCGGGCCGCTCTCCGGGGCGCCGCGGGCGAAGACGTCGCGACCCAGCTGGTGGCGCGACATGAGCTTGGCGGCGGCACCGCGGATCGCCTCCAGCCGTTCCAGCTGCAGCGCCATCCGGGCGGCCAGTTCCTCGCCGCTCGGCTCGTCGTCGGCGGGATTTTCGGGCACCAGCAGACGCGATTTCAGATAGGCCAGCCAGGCAGCCATGACCAGGTAGTCGGCCGCGAGTTCCAGGCGCAGGGCCGGGGCCTCGTTGTCGAAGGCGATGTACTGGTCGGCCAGGTCGAGGATCGAGATCCGCCGCAGGTCGACCCGCTGAGCCTTGGCCAAGGCGAGCAGCAGGTCCAGCGGCCCCTCGAAGCCGTCGACATCGACGGTCAGCACATCGCCGTCCGGCGCGGGCGGGGGCGTCGGTTCCAAGGGCAGGTCGGGGCTGTCGCTGCTCATCCGTGGCAGTTTAGACATGTCCGGTGATCTGGAGCAAAAGCCGCATGGCGCCATTGACCACCGGCGCCATGGCCTGGAACACCGGATTGACCGGGTGGCCGAGGGCCCCCGAGATCATCGGGATCAGCACCACGGCGCCGATGATGATGACAAAGCCATAGCGCTCCATCCGGGCCAGCGGCAGGGCCAGCACCCGGGGCAGCACGCTGACGGCGACCCGCCCGCCGTCGAGCGGCGGCAGGGGAATCAGGTTGAACACGGCCAGCACGCAATTGATCGCAATGGCGTTGAGGCAGTTCCGTCCAAGCCAGTTTGCGGCATTTTCCGGCAGCGCCGGGGCCAGCCACAACAACAACCCGGCGATCAGCGCCATCAGGAAATTGGCCGCCGGGCCGGCCGCCGCCACCAGGGCCATGTCGCGCCGGGGGTTGCGCAATTGCCGCGGGTCGATCGGCACCGGCTTGGCATAGCCGAAGGCAAAGCCGGCGGTCAGCAGGAACAGGGCCGGCAGGATCACCGTGCCCACCGGGTCGATGTGCCGCAGCGGATTGATGCTGACCCGCCCGAGCAGCCAGGCCGTGGGATCGCCCAGCCGCCAGGCGACAAAGCCATGCGCCGCCTCGTGGAGGGTAATCGCGAAAACCACCGGCAGCACCCACACGGAAATGCTGAGGGCGAGGCCCGTCGGGTCGGTCATGCCAGGGCCTCTGCCATCAGGGTGTCGAGTTCTTCCCGGGCCGCGAACGAGTCGAGCGGCGCCGGCGCCCGCCGGCGGGCCGCCGCCCGATTCCAGCGGCGGGCCGCCTCGCCCGCCAGAGGCGGCGCCGCGCCCAGGACCTCGATCAAGGCGTCGAACCGGCCATCACACTGCAGGACCAGGTCGCAACCCGCGGCCAGGACCCGCCGCGTCCGCTCGGCCGGGCTGCCGCTCAGGGCCGCCATGGCGATGTCGTCGGACACCAGCACCCCCTGGAAGCCGAGCATGCCGCGGGCGATGCGTTCGATCCCCAGCGCCGACTCCGTCAGAGCCAACTGGGGATCCAGGGCGCTGAAGACAATGTGCGCGGTCATGGCGATCGGCATGTCGTTAAGCGCCCGGAACGGCGCGAAATCCGTCTCGCGCAGGTCGTCGATCGCGGCCCCGACCACCGGCAGTTCCAGATGGCTGTCGGCCCGCGCCCGCCCGTGACCCGGAAGGTGCTTGATGACCGGCAGGACGCCGCCGGCCAGCAGCCCCTCGCAGGCCGCCCGGCCCAGCGCGGCGACCACGTCCGGGGTCTCGCCGAAGGCCCGGTCGCCGATCACCTCATGGGCGCCGGGCACGGCGAGATCGACCACCGGATGGCAATCGACATCGATGCCCAGCAGATGCAGGTCATTGGCGATCAGCCGGGCCTGCAGGAAGGCCGCGCGCGCCGCCGGGGCCAGGCCGACCTGGGCCAGTTGACCGAACTTGGCCCCGGGATAGTAGCTCGGCCAATGGGGCGGGCGGAGCCGGGCCACCCGTCCGCCCTCCTGATCGATGGCGATGGGGGCATCGGCCCGGCCAACGGCATGCCGCAAATCGGCCACCAGCCTGTCGACCTGGACCGGATCGACGATATTCCGGCCGAACAGGATAAATCCCAGGGGCGGCAGGCGGCGAAACAGTTCCGCCTCCTCGGGCAGGAGGACGGGTCCGGCCAGCCCCACGATGGCCGCCCGCGGCTCGCCGTGATCCCGGGTCATTGGCGCCACCGACGGGTGTCCAAGGCGCCAGCGCCGCGCCTGGTCCTGAAGCACGGGCGGCCCGCCGCCAGGCAAGGGCGGATCGCACCGTCTTCAGCGCACGACATTGCAGTCCTGGGCCCGTTGCTTCAGCTTGGCACAGATCTCCGTGGCCTGGTCGCGCGACTGGAAGCCCGCCGCACGCAAGCGCCACAGAGTCTTACCGTTCACCGTAACCTCCTGGTACACGGGCGACAGCCCTGCCAGCAGATCCGAATGGGCCTTGGCCAGCTTGGTCCAGGCTCGCTCGGCCGCCGCCTTGTCGCTGAGAGCCGCCAACTGGATCAGCGCGGCGGCGCTGCCCTGCGCCGTTGCAGGCGGCTTCGCCGGCGGCGCCGGTTTGGCCGGGGCGGCCGGCGGCTTGACCGGCACCGGCGGCTTGACGGCCACCGGCGGCCTGGTCGCGGCCGGCGGCTGGGCGGGCGGCGGCGGTGGACTCGGCGGCGGCGCCTTGGCCTGTGGCGGCGGCGGCGCCGGCGGCGGGGCCGGCTGGACCGCCGCCGGCGGCGCGGCGGGCGGCGGCGGTGGCACGGCCGGACGCGGCAGGGGCTCGGCCGGCGGGGGCAGAAGCTGTTCCGGCGCCTCGGTCGAATCGCCCGACAGCCGGCCATAGATCAGCTTGTCCTGATCGGGGATGTCCTTGCCCCCGGGATCGTCGGGGGCGATCCTGGCCGGGCTGCTGTCGGCCCGGATCAGCGGCACCGCGCCCGGATCGCCTGAATTGTCGGGGCCGCTCCAGATCAGCGATGCCACCAGATAGAGCGCGGCACCAACGCCGAGGCAGAGCAGGACCAGGCGCCCGATCTTCAGGCCCGGCTCGTCGCCCGGGCCGGGCGGTACCGGGCGCCCCGCCGGATCGGTCCCGAATGGTTCGACCATCAGCGCAGCTCCTCGGCAGGGATCACGCCAAGAATGCCCAGGCCGGAGGCGATGACCCCGGTCACGGCTTGCAGCAAGGCCAGGCGCGCGTCGCTCAGCCCGCGGTTCTCGGCAATCAGGAAGCGCATGCCCGGATCCTCCTTGCCCCGATTCCACAGGCCGTGGAAGGCGGCCGCCAGATCATACAGGGCAAAGGCGATGCGGTGCGGCTCGTGTGCCTCGGCCGCCGCCTCCACCTGGCGCGGCCAGTTTGCCAGGCGCCTGACCAGGGCCAACTCGTCCGCATCGTCGAGCGGCGCCAGGTCGACCAGCGCCAGGTGCTGCGGCGAGACCGCCGCGGCGCCGAACGCCTCCCCCGCATGGCGCAGCACCGAACGGGCCCGCGCATGGGCATATTGCACATAGAAGACCGGATTGTCCTTGGACTGTTCGGTGACCTTGTCGAAGTCGAAATCGAG